>JAFLTK010000153.1 GCA_022511505.1 Muribaculaceae bacterium | reverse complement strand
ATGGTATCTCGGTGATAGCCAACGTCTTATTGTCGACCGTCTCAATCTTGGCGCGAACTCTGACGGCACCGCCCCGCTCGCCGTCGTTATATCGCGAAACGTCGATGAAGCCACCGGTCGGAAAATCGGGATAAAGCACAAAATCGCGTCCTTCGAGATAGTCAATCGACGCGTCGATAAGTTCGTTGAAATTATGCGGCAAAATTTTTGACGACAATCCGACAGCGATACCTTCGACACCCTGAGCCAGCAGAATGCAGAACTTGGCAGGCAACGTCACCGGCTCGCGCTGACGACCGTCATAACTCATCGTCCAGTCTGTCACCTTGGGATTATAGAGCACATCGAGAGCAAACGAGCTCAGACGAGCCTCTATGTAACGACCCGCAGCCGCGCCGGCACCCGTCAGTATGTTACCCCAGTTACCCTGAGTCTCGACAAGCAAATCCTTCTGACCCAACTGAACCAACGCTTCATAAATAGACGCATCGCCGTGGGGGTGATACTGCATCGTGTTGCCAACAATGTTGGCAACCTTATTGAAACGGCCGTCGTCAAGCGTCTTCATCGAGTGTAGTATGCGGCGCTGAACCGGTTTCAGCCCGTCGTCGATTGCCGGAACAGCACGTTCCAAAATGACATAACTCGCATAATCCAAAAACCAACTTTGGAACATCCCGCGCAACTGATGTTTAATCACATCGTTGGCACCGTCGACCATTCCGCCACGGCCACCGTGGCGACGTTCGGGCATCGACTCATGAGTTGCGTTATCTTCAAATATTTCGTCGCTCATCGTTATTTTTCAAACAAAATTTTGTGCTCCCACAAAGTTACACAAAATTTTCCAACCCGCCAAAAACCGTGCCAAAACACAAAAACACAAAACACAAACTAATACCAGATGATGCCGTTTTGAACCGAGGAGCGCTTGTCATACTTGAGGTCGCTCAATAGCGACGACTTGACGGCAATGTGGAAGTTGAAACTTTTGTAGGGACCGACGGGGACAAAACTTGCGCTCATGGTGAAGCAGTGAAGGTCGCGCGACAGATTGCAGTTCATATATGCAAGTTTGTGGGTATCGAAGTTATAACTGGCCGTGAACGAGAAACTCCAGTTTTGGGTAGGGCGTATGTTACCCGAGCAGCTGAGGTTCTGGGTTATTCGTCCTTTGTATTCCATCTTCTTCTTGTCAAACTCGCCGTAGCCATAGTTGACCGAGTAGTTGAAGGTCAGACTCCATGGGACTTCCCATTTCATATAGCCGTCGCGATTCATCACCAAGCCGCCTCCTGCCGAAGCGTCGTCACCATCGCCCAATTGGGACGCGTCGCGGCTCTGATAGTCGCTCGTAGCCGCCGCAAATTGTTGGTCCTCAGTCTGTTTCTTCTTGTCTTTCTTTTTCTTGAATGTATCCTGACTGAAGGTGTAGGAAAATGACGTGCCGGTACTTGACAACCGTCCCCAGCCTTTGCCAACCTTCCAGCGTGGAATATTGACGCGAACGGGATTACCGGCCTCGTTGAGTTGATAGGTATAGACATCCCACGTTGCCGACAGGTTCAGGTTGAAGTTCTTGACAAGACGCAACATGATTGACGTGTTCAAGTTACTCCAATTCATCGAGTCGGCCGCAAAGTTATAACTCTGTGACAGGCTGAAGTTCTCGATAAGCGAAATCTTCTTTTCGCCGATGGAATCGTTGTCAGAGCGCACTTTCATCTCGAGGTTGTTGGCAAGCGTGACCGACACGTTTCCTTGTCGTCCCGAGCCGGGGACACCAAAAAGCGCGTTGGGAAAATAGGAGTATTGGCGCGTGATTTGATTGCCGTTGGGGTCGGTGTAGTCATAGTGACCGTAGTAGCCAAAGAACGAGGAGCCAAAGTCAGGCGCACCCGAGAGCGCGACGGTCGGCGTCAACACGTGGCGAATCATCTTGACGCGATCGCCAAGGAAGGGAAGTGGTTTGTAGAAACCATAGACCTTGGTGTCGAACGATAGTGAGGCGTTAAAGTCCCAAACGTTGTAAAAGTTATAGGTCGTGTCACATATCTCGGCCGAGGCGTTGGGGTCCCACTGGCGGCGCACCTTTGATGTGTACATGCGGTCGGTCACAGTAACGCTCGGAGTCATGTTTATGTACTTAAACATGTTGAACGTAGCCGAGACAGGAAGCGTGTGTTTCATGCCGTTGCGCCAGTCTTTTACAAGGCTTTTCTTGAAAAACTGATTCTGTTGGGCTGTCAGCGAGTTATTGAATATACCCGTGTAACTGATTTTTATTTTTTCATACCACCGCTCGGCGCCGACGGCACGCTTGCGCTTGAACGGTGCCAACTGTGACATAGTGATGGTAACGTTGGGGAAAGAGACGGTCAGCGTCGAGTCCTGAGTGCGTTGCGAAATATTGGCAGTGGTTGACAGTGACCATTTTGTACCCGGGAAGCGATAGGTCATGTTGACCGTACTACTCTTGGTATTTTCGGTAAACGACGAGTTGTAGTAACTGCTCAGGTCGTTGCGCGAATAGCCCGAGGTGGCAAAGTTGACGCTTGACGAGAATGTCAGGTTTGGGTTGACCTTTGCGTCTTGGGTGTGAGACCACACAATCTGAAAGTTAGTTTGTGCCGAATAGTCGGGAGCGCCCTTGTCGCCATAAATCGATTTAAGGAAAGAGATGTTGAAGTTGCCGTTGAACTTATATCGCTTTACATAGTTGGACCGCGCTTGGATGCCCCAAGAGCCCTTGGTGTACAGCTCGCCGGTCAGCGCAACGTCGATGTTGTCGTTAATCGCAAAGTAGTAACCGCCGTTACTAAGATAGAAGCCGCGATTGTAATCGTCACCAAATGAAGGGACTATGATACCTGACGAATACTTGTCGGTAAACGGGAAGTACCCAAACGGGACGGCAATTGGCAACGGCAATCCGGCAAGCACCATATAGGCCGGACCCGAGACAACATCCTTCTTGGGACGCATCTTGGCCTTAGTCACCTGAATCCAAAAGTGGGGGTCGTCATGGTCGTCACAGGTGGTGTATCGGCCGTTTTCGATATAGAAAGTGTTTTCGTCAACCTTTTTAGTCGTGCCACCGGTTAGATAACCTTCGCCCTGTTCGGTAATAATGTCAGTGATAAAGCCCTTTCCGGTCTTAAAGTTATAATCCATGGTTTTGGACTCGTAGGAAGTGCCGTTGTCGGTGAATACCGGCGCACCGGTAACCTCGCCTGTCGAGTCGGGAACACCGACGGCATAGACCGTACTCGACGATAGGTCCATGTCTATCGAGTTGGCATCCAGACCAATAGAGCCGTAGGTAACTTTGCTCGGACCATACATTATAGCACGTGTGCGTCCAATAAGTTTCATCGAATCGGTGGCTGTAAAATCGACGGTATTGTCAAGGTCCTCCTTGACGCGACGAATGCGGTCGCCACCGGGCTCGGTATTAATCTGTCGGCGAGAGAGATTGCGACGGTTTCGGCGTCGGGCAATTGTCGCTGCAATCGAGTCAGTGTTCAGTTCATGAATCTCGGCCTGAATCGAGTCGGGTTCGGCAACAGAGTCAACCGCCATCTCCATTGTGTCATTAATCGACACTGAATCAGCCGGTTGAGCAGAAGGGACTGTATCAGGCTCAACCTCCTCAACGCTATCGCGAGCAATCTGTTGGATAACTTTTTCGAGCAAAGAATCCCCGGCGGCTGACAATGTATCAACCGCAACCTCCTCATTCACAGGCTCATTGACCGCCATATTAAGCGTGGCGGCGGCCGCAAAAAAGCCAATGAAAACAGTCAGTAATATATATAGAGAATTCCTTGTCAAAATGTCGGTTACAAAAGTTGGTGCAAAGATACAAATAATTTCGTCTCTTTACCCCCTCCCCGCTACATTATAACACAAATTCACACCATGAACCGTTGTTTGATAGCCCATGAATCTACCAATTAATCCTAAATTTTTGTTTGATAAACTACACTGAAAAGACAAAATTGAGTAAATTTGCGATAAAGATTTCCCAAAAGGGCTTAATCTTACTCCTATAAGCATAATTTTACCCCATAATTCAAGAAAATGACACGTCGTTATATCCTCCCGGTGCTCGCCATTGCTATGGTCTCGCTCGTCGGTTGTCAAAAGCAGACCTCTGAAACCGCCACATCAACTGAAAACGTCCCCAAAGCCGAAATCGCTCCCCTCTATAAGCAAATCGAGGCTTTCGACCTGATGCCGGATACGACTCGCGTTGCCTTCATCGACAGCAATCGCGAAGCGCTCGAGGCCCTATCGGTCATTTACAACGAGGATTTGACCGACTCACCTACCCTGCGCTCTCTGAGTCAGCGTCCATCGACCGTCATTTTCTCGCAAGCAGTCGACAGCCTTCTACCTGCCGCCACGGTTGACTCGGTAGAAATAGCGCTGGGCCTTGCTTTCGCCAACATGAACCGCGAATTGCCGCAAATTCCGATTCCTCGTCTTTATGGCATAATCTATCCCGTCAAAGACCGCTGGATATTGACCGTTGACGATATAATGTTTATAGGGCTAAACCATTTTCTGGGCGCGGAGTTTGATGGATATAATAGCATGTACAACTACCAACGCCTCGGCAAGACCCCCCGACGCCTGCCCTACAACGTCATCGAAGCCCTCGTGGCAACGGCCTACCCGTTTCAGCCCGGCGAACAGAACACGGCTCTCACTCGAATGGTCTACAACGGCGCCCTCACGATGGCTATGCAGAAGATTGTCGACAAGGCTTCGCTTGCCGAAACTTTAAACATGACCGACGACCAATTGAGATGGGCCGACGAGAATGAGAAGCAAATCTGGCAGAAGATGGTAGCAGACCAAATGATATTCTCAACCGACCCGGCAATCGGTGACCGCTTGACACTCCCGGCACCCAATACACCTATCATACACCCCGACGCGCCGGGTCGCATCGGCACCTACATCGGTTATCGCATCGTTGCCTCCTACCTCAAAAACAACCCCGAGGCAACCCTCGAGCAGGTGCTTTCCCCCGAGTTTTACGCCTCCCCGGGTGTACTTGCCACAGCCGGTTACAACCCCTAAAAACGGCCAAAAACATGCTATAAAACATAAAATAGGAAAATTTTAACAAATTTAACAACCGCCCCAAAACTCCCTATCTATGCGGACTTTAGACATATCGGCAAGCCTAATTTGGTGATGTTGAGCCACAAACGATTTGGGCGTAACGAAAGAAATTTGTACTTTTGCAGTGTTAAAGTTAAATGCGAGTGACAGAGGTCCTCGTGACGCCGAAAATCGGCAAAGTCATTGAGACTACTGCGAAAGGCAGTCAACTATGACTTCATGTAGAATTTAACACGCAGTTTAATGAAAAAAACAAAGACGCTCCTTGCGCTCTTCGCGATTTTTCTGATGACGGTATCGGCCCACACCGGGCGAGTTTATGAGGCAAGCGAGGGTTTCAAAGCCCCGCAATTTACAGTGCACACCGACGATGGAGCGGTTTCACTTGCCGACATGAAAGGACGATACATCCTCTTGACCTTCTGGAATTCAACAAATCCCGAGTCAAGAATGACTGTCAATCAGTTTGAATCAATTGCCGGCAACGCCGGTGAGGAAAAAGTCGAGTTGCTCGCCGTCAATCTTGACGAAAATGCTACCCTGTTTGAGCAGATTAAACGCATCGACAATCTTCAACGAGGAACGCACGTGAATCCATCTCAACACGAGCAAGCCAAAATCAAGACGCTCTATCACCTTGACGGCACCCTTAAGAGTTACCTCATCAACCCACAGGGAATGATAGTAGCAGTGAATCCTACCAAGCAACAGCTTGACAAGATTGTAAATGAGATTTAAGAAACCGTGTGATGGTTTCTTTCAAATCAAAATTCAAAGTACCGATTAGAAAGACCTTGAGCATCGCGCCCAAGGTCTTTTTGTGATCACCCTCTTCGTTTCAACATGAAACAAACCGGGGTGCCGAAAAAAAGCACCCGCTCGGGAAGCGAGTGCTTTTTTGTGAGTGCCATCGGGATTGATGGATTGCTAAATTGGAGCGTGGAGATTACATCATGCCGCCCATTCCGCCCATGCCACCGGCGGGCATTGCAGGCGCGGGATTCTCCTCTTTCTTGTCGGCGATGACACACTCGGTTGTCAGGAACATACCGGCAATAGAGGCAGCGTTTTCGAGGGCTACGCGAGTAACCTTGGCGGGGTCGATAACGCCGGCGGCCATGAGGTTTTCATAGACGCCTGTGCGGGCGTTGTAACCGAAGTCGCCCTTGCCTTCTTTGACTTTCTGCACAACGACGGCTCCTTCGACGCCGGCGTTGGCAACAATCTGACGCATAGGCTCCTCGATGGCGCGACGCACGATGTGAATACCGGTTGTTTCGTCTTCGTTCTCGCCCTTGAGGTCATCGAGAGCGGCAACGCAGCGAATGTAGGCAACGCCACCGCCGGGAACGATACCTTCGGCAATCGCGGCACGAGTTGCGCTGAGGGCGTCGTCAACACGGTCTTTCTTTTCTTTCATCTCAACCTCGCTGGGTGCGCCGATGTGGAGAACGGCAACGCCGCCGGCAAGTTTGGCAAGACGCTCCTGAAGTTTCTCGCGGTCATAGTCGCTCTTGGTCTGCTCGATTTGGGCCTTGATTTGAGCAACGCGGGCGGCGATGGCTTCTTTTGAGCCGGCACCGTTGACAATGGTGGTGTTCTCCTTGTTGACGGTGATTTTCTCTGCGCGGCCAAGCATATCGGGGGTTGTGCCCTCGAGTTTCATGCCTTTCTCTTCAGAGACAACGACGCCGCCGGTCAATACGGCGATATCCTCAAGCATTTCCTTGCGACGGTCACCGAAACCGGGAGCCTTAACGGCGCAAATCTTCAGCGAACCGCGCAGGCGGTTGACAACGAGGGTGGCAAGCGCTTCCTGGTCAACATCCTCGGCGACAATCAGCAACGGACGGCCGCTCTGGGCGGTAGCCTCGAGGATGGGGAGCATATCCTTCAGATTGGAAATCTTCTTGTCATAGATGAGGACGAAGGGAGAGTCCATCTCACACTCCATCTTCTCGGTGTTGGTCACGA
>JAFLTK010000152.1 GCA_022511505.1 Muribaculaceae bacterium | reverse complement strand
AGGACTCTGAATTGGACCTCAAGGACCGCATCATGCCCGCCGCTGGCCTGTGGCTCGGTAAGTGGTTCTCGCCCATCGTAGGTATCCGCGTTGGTGGCAACTTCCTTTCTACTAAGGGTGTTGGTGACAGCAAGTATAGCTATGGTGCAACCGGTAATATGGTAGGCAACTACTATGAAACACGCATCAATGAATTTGGCGCTATCGCCGACGTTATGGTTAACCTCACCAACTGGTGGTGTGGCTATCGTCCCGGCCGCGTTTACAACGCTACTGTTTACGGTGGTGCCAACGGTTACTGGTCTTACATCAAAGACGGCAAGGGTGACTGGGAAAAAGGCGGTGACAGAACTATTGGTGTTAACGCCGGTTTGATCAACAACTTCAACCTCAACAAGCACATCGGTCTTTACCTCGACATCCGTTGGACCATGCTCGCCAACCACAATGACGAGATGGGTGGCAACCGTTGCGCTCATGACGTTGCTGCTTACCTCGGTCTTACCTACAACTTCAACTCTACTACCTGGAGCGCTCCCATCGTTCCCGTTATCGAGGCTGTTCCCGACTGCAGCGCCATTGAAGCTCGCCTTCAGGCTGCTAACGCTCGCATCAACGAACTCGAGGCTCAACTTCAGGACTGCCTCAACCGTCCCGTTCAGGTTAAGGAAGTTAAGGAAGAAGGCCCCCTCGCCACTATCTACTATCCCATCGGCGTTTCTAAGTTGACCAACGTTGACCGCAAAGTCCTCGGCGCTGTTGCTGAAGTTATGAAGAACGACCCCAGCCAGAACTACGTTCTGACCGGTTGGGCTGACAACTACACCGGTACTGACCAAATCAACGTTCGTCTTCGTCAGGCTCGTGTAGACGGTGTTAAGAACTACCTCGTTAAGAGTGGTGTTAACGCTGCTCAGCTCGATGCTACCATCAACAACGGTAACCTCTATGGCCAGGGCATCCAGTATGTTTCTCTCGACCGTGCCGTTACTATCGAAAAGGCTAAATAATCTATCCCTAATAGGTTAACATAAAAGCCCGAGACCCTCGCGGTCTCGGGCTTTTTGTAGATTATATCGGTTGTCTTGCTTGTTGTTTATCGGTTTTTTGTAACTTTGCATATAACTAACGCAACTTCTGCTAACTCAAGTTGAAAGAAACTTTAATATCATGTCCAATAAAACAAAAAGGAACCTGGCACTCGTGATGGTTTGTCTATCGGTCGTTTTATATATTCTGATCTTTGTCGAGCAAATTTTCTTCCACTACAAGCCCGATTGGTGGATGTGGGTAGCCGCTCCCTGTTGCTTTGTAGTGTTTCTGGGGTTGTATCGAAATTTCAGTCAGGCTGTTAAGGAAGATGACAAATATGGACCGATGAAAAAATAATTTGTATGATAAGACAGACGACTTTTACGCTTTCTCCGCGCCGTCGCGGCGCCCACTTAGTGACGAGCGAAATTGCTCGCCAACTCGGCGAATTGCCCGCCGTCGGTCTCGTCAATCTGCTTATACAACACACCAGCGCTGCGCTTTCTATCAACGAGAATGCCGACCCTGACGTGCGTGTTGATATGGCGGCAATCTTTGACCGTCTTGTTCCCGAACGCGCTCCTTATTATACCCACACGATGGAAGGAGACGACGACATGCCTGCCCACGCCAAATCTACGCTCGCCGGCGCCTCGTTGTCTATACCTGTGTCTAATGGCCGATTGAATCTTGGTCGCTGGCAAGGTATCTACTTGCTCGAATTTCGCGACTATGGCGGTCCGCGAACTATTGTTGCAACGATAATCTCTTAATCGTCAAGCCCTATGGAACATGGCATAATCATCAGAAATACAGGCAGTTGGTACATCGTCAGGCTCGACACCTCAGGCCGTGAAGTTAACTGTAAGGTCAAAGGGAACTTCCGCCTGAAAGGCATCAGGACAACCAACCCGGTTGCCGTTGGCGACAAGGTTGCCGTCAAGGTCAACCCCGACGGCAACGCGTTTATAACCTCAATAGACACGCGCCGCAACTATATTATACGCCGCGCGAGCAATCTGTCAAAAGAGGCCCATATTATCGCTGCCAACGTTGACCAAACGTTTCTGATTGCCACGCTCTTTCATCCTACCACATCCACAACCTTCATCGATCGTTTCCTTGCCACGGCACAGGCTTATAGCGTCCCGGCTGTGCTGGTAATAAATAAGATAGACCTTTTGGTTGACGACGACGAGCGCGAATATCTTGACGCCATTACCTACCTCTACCGCTCGATAGGCTACAAAGTTGTACACGTCTCGGCCACGACCGGCGAGGGAATGGACACACTACGCGCGCTGCTCAAAGACCGCGTAACGCTTCTATCGGGCAACTCGGGTGTTGGAAAGTCGACACTGATTAACAGCCTTATACCGGGCATCGAACTCAAAACGGCAGCAATCAGCGACGTTCATGACACCGGGATGCACACAACCACTTTCTCTGAGATGTTTGACTTGCCGGAAGGTGGCGAAATAATCGACACACCCGGCGTCAGAGGCTTTGGTACGATTGATTTTGACCGCTATGAGGTGGCTCACTATTTCCCCGAAATTTTTGAAACATCGCGAGAATGCCGCTATGGCAATTGCACCCATACCCACGAACCCGGCTGCGCAGTTCGTGACGCTCTCGAGCAAAACCTCATCTCCCAATCTCGCTACAATTCCTACCTCAGCATCCTCCAAGACGGCGACCAAGACAAATATCGCAAGGCGTTTTAGTAAAGAGTTCCCGAAATCTCGTCCCTCCGGGACGATTCCGGGAGGGGGAGCCTACCCCGCACAGCTCGCTGCGCTCGCATGTACGGGGTTATTGAAATTAGGCATCGCTCCGCGATGTCAACTCCATCAACGGTCGACGAGCCCGGCAGCGGCAAGGCTTTATAAAGAAAACGCAAAAAACGCCACGTAAAGAGATCGATAGAGCGGTCGCAATTATGAGAATCTATTTTGAAATGAAAAATAAATAATTATGGAAGATATGAAATTTTATTCTCTCGATGAAATTAAAGATATACATATCGGTAAAGTAGGGAGCCCGGAGCGTGATAAATATGAGGCTGAGTTGCAATCGTTTCTTGTTGGAGAGGCAATAAAGCAAGCAAGAAAGGCTCACAACATGACTCAGCAAGACTTAGCAGAACGACTTGGAGTGCAACGAGCCCAAGTGTCCAAAATTGAAAGTGGTAAAAATCTAACACTTTCAACAGTAGCCCGTTGTTTCAAGGCTATGGGACTGGAGGCATCTTTGAGTGTCCCCGGTCTTGGTAGTTTTGCATTGTAATGTTTGACGACAACGAGGAGCGCTCCGCGATGTCAACTCCATCAACGGTCGACGAGTCCGGCATCAAGCGTATAGAGATTCCTGTTTTTGCGGCAGACGAGCAATGGCCCGTACTTGCCGGGAAAAAAGAGAAAGTCCCGCGCGGCGATGCCGGCGGGACTTTTAGGGGATGAATTCCCGTTATAACGGGGGATTAGAATTTCTTGATGATGTCAAGCGCTTCGCGACATTTGTCGGTGACATACTGCCAGTCCTTGGCTGCAACTTTGTCTTTGGGGAAGAGTTTGCTGCCCATACCAACGCAGAAGACGCCGGCGGCAAACCAGCCCTTGAGGTTTTCTTCGGTGGGCTCTACGCCGCCGGTAACCATGAGCTTGCTCCAGGGCATGGGAGCCTTGAGACCCTTAACAAATTTCGGGCCGAGAACGTCGCCGGGGAACACTTTGCAGAGGTCGCAGCCGCTTTCCTGAGCGAAACCAACCTCGCTGACGCTACCACAACCGGGGGTGTAGGGGACGTTGCGGCGGTTGCAAATCTTTGAGATTTCGGGGTTGAACAGCGGGCCGACAACAAAGCATGCGCCGAGTTGCAGATAGAGGGCTGCAGTGGCGGGGTCAACGATTGAGCCAACACCCATTGCCATCTCGGGACATTCTTTTGCTGCAAATTTCACTACCTCGGCAAATACCTCGTGGGCGAAGTCGCCGCGGTTGGTGAACTCAAAGGCGCGCACGCCGCCGTCATAGCAAGCCTTAACGACTGCACAGGCAACCTCAACGTCTTTGTCATAGAAAACGGGGACCATGCGGGTCTCGCCCATCTTCTGCAAAACTGCTATTTTATCAAAACGTGCCATACTGTAATGTATTTCTAACGGGTTGATAAGAAAGATTTAGCGCTGAACGCGACCGTTGGCGTTACCGCCGGCAAGTGATTCAACTTCGGCAACAGAAACGAGGTTGAAGTCGCCGGGGATAGTGTGTTTCAGAGCCGAAGCAGCAACGGCAAACTCGAGAGCGTCGCCCTGGTTGTCCATTGTCAGCAGGCCATGGATGATACCGCCCGAGAAAGAGTCGCCGCCACCAACGCGGTCGATAATCGGGTTGATGTCATAACGTTTTGACTCATAGAACTCTTCGCCGTTGTAGATCATAGCCTTCCAGCCATTGTGGGTAGCCGAGAAGCTCTCGCGGAGGGTTGAGATGACATATTTGAAGTCAAACTCCTTGGCCATAGCCTTGAAGATACCCTTGTAGCCTTCGGCGTTGGTTTCGCCGGCTTCAACGTCGGCATCGGGCTTGAAGCCGAGGCAGAGTTCAGCGTCTTCTTCGTTGCCGATGCAGACGTCAACATACTGCATCAGCGGGCGCATGATTGACTGTGCTTTCTCCTTGGTCCAGAGTTTCTTGCGGAAGTTGAGGTCAACCGAAACGGTTACACCGTGACGCTTGGCGGCCTCGCAGGCAAGGCGAGTCAGCTCGGCAGCCTTGTCGCTGATGGCGGGGGTGATGCCGCTCCAATGGAACCAGCTGGCGCCTTCCATGATGGCGTCAAAGTCAAAGTCCTCGGGGTTTGCCTCGGCGATAGCCGAGTTGGCACGGTCATAGATGACCTTTGAGGGACGCATCGACGCGCCTTTCTCGCAGTAGTAGATACCTACACGGTCGCCACCGCGGGCAATATGGTCGGTCTTCACGCCATAACGACGAAGGGCGTTAACGGCTGCCTGACCAATCTCGTGGGTTGGAAGTTTAGAAACGAAATAGGCATCGTGGCCATAGTTTGCACAGCTGACGGCTACATTTGCTTCGCCACCACCCCAGATGACCTCAAAGTTGTCAACCTGGACAAAGCGGAAGCAATCTCTTGGAGACAGGCGGAGCATAATCTCGCCAAGTGTTACAATCTTGCTCATAGTCAATGATTTAAAGTGTTTTCGAGGCTGATTGCCCCGTTGAATATTTGGTTAAAAGTTGATTTTGCAAGCGATTGGTCGATTTTTAAAGGGAAATACCGGTGTATCTCAGTTGCAAAAATAATAAATCTTTTCTGAAAAAATTGAATTTTAGCGCAATTATTTTCGTTGGACACGTCGGTGCAGACGTCAAACCGGCTCAAAAGTGAAATCTCGTCCCTCCGGGACGATTTTCAGTGAGGGGCGTCTACCCCGCACTGCGCGCTTAGCGCTTGTACGGGGTTAATGAAAGATACATCGCCCTGCGATGTAACATCACCAACATCACCAACATCAACAACAAGAAAACACCGACAGCGGTTATTTGATTTTGACGGTGACGGTGGCGGGATTGGCGGCCTCTGCAGCCCAACGGCGCAGGTAGTCAAACCACTCGGTCGAGGTCGAGAAACCGCCCTCTTCGCGACCGGCGGCAAAGTTGACGCGGTAACTGATGGCGCCCTCGGTATCAGTTTTCAGCATGTCGAGGTAGTTGAACTCATCCTCGCGGGTCGACGCGAGGTTGGCGGCGTCGGGGATAATGCCCAGACCGACGACCTCAGTTTGGTCCTCATATTTTTTCTCGGGCACATTGACGCCCCAACTTCCGGCCAGGCCGGTGGCGGCGTCGAGGAAACCTACATTGTCGGTCTCAAGTTTCTGGATGCCGGCACAGAATGTCTGAGAGTCGACCCCCTCGCCGGTGATGTTGATGTCGACCTGAACGTCGCGACGTCCCTGCCACATGGTGTAGCGCTGGGTCATGTTGAAACGGCGACCGTTGTAAATCCAGCCCTCGTCAGTTACCTCAACAACCGAGCGCACCGGCCCCGAGAGGACAACGCGCTGGCCGCGAACGGTGACAGTGTCGATAGTCGTCGGCTCGTCGCCGATAAAACCGCGGAACGAACCCGCGCCAACCGACTTGCCGGCCCAAAGGATGTCGCGGCCATAGCCTTGGGCGAGCTGCTCCTGAGTGGTGTAAAATCCGGTGGTCTCGAGTTCCATGCCGGGACGGTTCTTGCCATAGAGGTCAATGCTCTGGCGGTTGTCCATATAAATGCGGATGGCGTTGTAGGGGTTTTCCATCACCGCGCCGTGGCCATAGATGGAGTTATACATGATGCGCGTATCGGCGTCGCCCGGGAAAGCGATTGACACGATTTTGGGATACTTCTTTTTCTCGTCGCGCAGTTTAATGTAGGCATGGGTTCCGATGGGGAATGTTTCTTGGGAGCCCTCGCTGTCGAGCGCGAGTTTGACAACCGTTTTACCGCGAGCGGGAAGCGAGACGGTCAGCGAAATCTCGTCGACAACGCCGTCGAGGTCGATGTCGTCAAGTTGAGACGGGATAATGGTACCTTTGACCGTAGCAACGGCAGCCGACGGGTTGAAACCGAGCGCTTTAACGTCGACCGGAACAACAACCGGGTAACTTTCAATGGCGTCCGGCAACTGATTTGCCACAGTAATTTCAAGAGTTTTGGTTGCGGCGCCGGCGGTGAGAGCCATGCCGGCGGCAACTATCAGAGTCAATTGTTTTTTCATGATATCGTTTTTCGGGAAACTATTTGTGTTGATTCAGATGCAAAGGTAATAAAAATAATTGATAATTAAAATATAATAGCGGTTTGCAACAAAAAGCCGCACCGACAGGAGCCGATGAAGAACGACAATGAAGTGTTAAGTTACCGGCTTGCCGCTTTGCCCCTATGAAAATAGGCAACCGCAAAGAAATAGAGGTTTGCAACCGAGACAGGAAAGTCACGAGCCGCCGGGTGGCATATCGACATAGAATATTATAAGGGGTAATAGCCCGACCCCTCACAAGCGGCTACA
>JAFLTK010000151.1 GCA_022511505.1 Muribaculaceae bacterium | reverse complement strand
CTAAATAATAGAAGAATATGGCAAAAAAAACAGTCGCAGCAAAGAAGAGAAATGTCAAAGTTGACGCTGCCGGTCAGCTTCACGTACACTCCTCGTTCAACAACATCATTGTGTGCTTAGCCAACTCTGAAGGCCAGGTAATCTCGTGGTCGAGCGCCGGCAAGATGGGTTTCCGTGGCTCTAAGAAAAATACCCCCTACGCCGCCCAGATGGCAGCCCAGGACTGCGCCAAGGTCGCCTACGACCTCGGCCTCCGCAAGGTTAAAGCCTATGTGAAGGGTCCCGGCAACGGTCGTGAAAGCGCCATCCGCACTATCCACGGTGCCGGTATCGAAGTAACCGAGATTATCGACGTTACTCCGCTGCCCCACAACGGCTGTCGTCCCCCCAAGCGCCGTCGCGTCTAATCCTTAGTCGCCTCGGTTAACGACATCCATAACCCAACCTTCAAGTAAACCAACAAAACAAAGCAACAACCCTTCAATCAAGTCGGCTCAAAACCGTCGCCCGAGACACGACAATGACCGTGTCAAGGACCGTCTCCTAAGGGAATTGAAACCTTGACGTTTTCCCCGGGGTTAGTGACCGCCAACGATGCTCTTACACCAATCATAGGCAGTCACAGCAAGCCGCAACAGCCGCCCCACCGCGGGCAGCCGGCGGCAGGAGATACCTTGAACAGTCAGCAACCCACAGGCGAGGAAACCGGCGCCATCCCAAAAGCTCCTCCTCTTGTCGAGGTAGAAACATCGGCGGGTATTTTTAGACCATATCATTCAATCACCTCTCTATGGTCGCGGCTGCGCCCCCGGCGTTAATCACCATGACAATCGCAATGCCGGCAAGGATGACGTGACGGCCCCACCAATCCGACACTCGGAAAGCCATAAAGCCAACACCGCGCCCCCGGCGCTCCTACCGGTTGAAGACTCACGTTGCTCAATCACCAAATTAAGAACCACAAAAATGGCAAGATACACAGGTCCCAAGACCAAAATCGCCCGCAAATTCGGCGAGCCCATCTTTGGTGAAGACAAAGTTCTCACAAAGAAAAACTATCCCCCGGGCCAGCACGGCCTGAACAAGCGCCGCAAGACCTCAGAGTATGGCGTTCAGCTCCGCGAAAAGCAGAAAGCCAAATACACCTACGGCGTGCTCGAAAAGCAGTTCCACAACCTCTTTGACAAAGCATCGCGCGCAAAAGGTATCACCGGTGAAATCCTGCTCCAGTTGCTCGAAGGCCGTCTCGACAACATCGTTTACCGCCTCGGCATCGCCCCCACCCGTGCCGCTGCCCGTCAGCTCGTGCTCCATCGCCACATCACCGTCAACGGTCAGGTTGTCAACATCGCTTCCTATGCCGTTAAGCCCGGTGACGTTGTAGGCGTGCGCGAGAAATCAAAATCTCTCGAGGTTATCGCCGACGCTCTCGCCGGCTTCAACCACAGCAAGTACCCCTGGCTCGAATGGGACGAATCACTCAAGGCAGGCAAATTGCTCCACGTTCCCGCTCGCGAGGACATCCCCGAAAACATTAAAGAGCAACTTATCGTCGAGTTGTACTCTAAGTAATATTTTTTAATATCAGATCCATGGCTATTTTAGCATTCCAGAAACCCGACAAAGTTGTCATGTTGGAGGAGAGTAGCACCTTCGGCAAGTTTGAGTTCAAGCCTCTGGAGCCCGGCTATGGCATCACCATCGGCAACGCCCTGCGCCGCATCCTGCTCAGCTCTCTCGAAGGCTTTGCAATCTGCGCAATCAAAATCGACGGCGTTCGTCACGAGTTTGATGTCATTCCCGGCGTCAAGGAAGATGTCACCAACATCATCCTTAACCTCAAGAAGGTAGACCTCAAGCAGAAAGTCGAGGAAACCGACACCGAGACAGCAACAATTACCGTCTCAGGCCGCGAGGTGTTTACCGCCGGTGACATCAGCAACGCTCTATCAGGGTTTGAGGTCCTCAACCCCGAGCTCGTAATCTGCCATTTGGATCCCGACGCAAGTTTCACTATCAATCTCACAATCAACAAGGGCCGCGGATGGGTCCCCGCCGAGGAATATGAGCACCCCACCGAGGATATCCTCCTCATTCCTATCGACGCCATCTACACCCCCATCAAGAACGTGAAGTATACCGTTGACAACTTCCGCGTTGACCAGAAAACCGATTACGATAAGTTGACAATCGAGATTACTACCAACGGGTCTATACTCCCCAAAGACGCTCTTAAAGAAGCCGCAAAGATACTTATTCATCACTTCATGCTCTTCAGCGACGAAAAAATCGCCCTCGAGCCCACCGAAACCGACTCCAACGAGGAGTTTGATGAAGAAGTGCTCCACATGCGCCAGCTTCTCAAGTCAAAGTTGACCGACATGGACCTCAGCGTCCGCGCCCTCAACTGCCTCAAGAGCGCCGAAGTCGAGACCCTTGGCGAGCTCGTCGTCCTCAACAAAAACGACCTGCTCCGCTTCCGCAACTTCGGCAAGAAGTCGCTGACCGAACTCGACCAACTCCTCGAAAGCCTCAACCTCTCCTTCGGAATGGATATTTCCAAATATAAACTTGATAAAGAGTAAACTACAACGATGAGACATAATAAAAAATTCAACCACTTAGGCCGCACAAAGGCTCATCGCGACGCGCTGCTGGCCAACCAGACGATTTCGTTGATTATGCACAAACGCATCTTCACGACTCTCGCCAAAGCCAAAGCACTTCGCGTATACGCCGAGCCTCTGATTAACCGCGCCAAAGAAGACACCACCGCCAACCGCCGTCTTGTCTTCTCCTACCTGCAAAACAAAGAGGCCGTCACCGAACTCTTCCGCAACGTTGCCGAGAAAATCGCCAACCGCAACGGTGGCTACACCCGCATCCTCAAGACCGGTAACCGCCTTGGCGACAACGCCAAGATGTGCTTTATCGAGCTTGTAGACTACAACGAGGCCATGCTCAAGGACAAGGCCGGCGCCAAGAAGAAATCAACCCGCCGCTCACGTCGCTCAGGCAAGGCTGCCGAGGCTCCCGCTGCCGAAGCACCCGTTGCAGAAACTCCCGCCGAGTAATCGACAACCAATCGAGAGGCCCCGGGCCCCTCGACCCGATACCCAAAGCGAGTCCCGACCCCATCCAGGGTCGGGACTCGCCGTGTCTTGACGGTAGCGGATAAATCGCTCGTGACGACCGGTAGGGACGCGACATGTCGCGTCCACATAATCCGGTGGTGTTCAGTGTGTTGTCGGCGTGGACGCGATGTATCGAGATGTATCGAGATTTATCACGAATCCCCGTCGTCACGGCGGTGACGACGGAAAGATTGCCAGGAGGGCATTAAGATCGATAACCCGGGGTTGTGACCGCGAGCCTGCGAGCGGTCCTACCCCGGGAAAGCGTCATCCATCGGACACCTACCCCGGCAGGGGTTGCACGTTAGTCGCCAGATGTTCAACGCCCTCCGGGGTTGAAGATGGCTGGGACGCTCCTTCCCCGGGTAGGTCGCTCGCAGGCTCGCTCCCCAACCCGGGGTTAATGATCTTAAACCGCTCCCGCGGTTTCAACGAGGAGCGGGCATGGCCTCCCCAACACCATCAACAATAACAACACCAACAACATCAACAACATCAAAAACAATAACAACATCAACACCATCAACAACAATAACAACAAAAAAATGAAAAAATGGGGAAAAGTGTTGGGGAATGGATAAAAGTTTGTATCTTTGCGATGCTGAGTGTCGGCATGTCGCGAGTGTTCCCCTAAAAGGCGTCTCGCGGCGAAACGGTCCCCGGAGGGGGTGCCGGTCGGTGGCTCGGCATTTGTCGCGGCACGGCTATGGCCGCGGCAAGACATATTAGAGACGTTTACAATGACGTCTGCTTCTTGGCTTCTTGAAACTTCACAACTTTCTAACCATCAGTTAAGAATCAGGCAACGGTAAATGTCCTCATAGCGTGTTTATACTGAACCTTTGGCTCTCGACCGAGAGTTGAAGGCTTTGACGGTATATTGGCGTGGAGGATGTAATGCGTTGCCCGTACTGATGGTGGGCAATGTGAAGGCCTCAAGAAGACGGGTTGCAAGTTAGATTGCTCCCCGCCTTTTTTGTTGTCAATCAGTATAATATACCTAAACATTTACCTCATGAAACCATTGCAATTGTTTGCTGCATGTGCTCTCTGCCTGCTGTCGGGCAGCGTCGGCGCATCGGCCCAGGATGTCGACGTCAACCGTGTCGACGTTCGAGCAACCCGCGGAGCCTACAGGCCCGGGCAAGTGATAGTGAAATTCAAGTCAAGCAGTGATGCCACCGCCCTCCGTTCGAACTACGACCGGGACTTCCGTTGGCTAGTTGACTCGCAAAAGTAATAAAGAGTAAGGTAAATTTTCCATTCGATTATTTTGCCACTGCAAACTTAGAGTTTTCTTTAATAAGAGAAAAAAATTAAAACAGTAATACAATGAAAAAATCAAAACCAACTTTTATGAAACGATGGCTTATAGCACTTTCGCTATGTGCTTGTATTATTAGCACAGCTGAAGCGGAAAGTGTAAAAATCGATGGTTTGTATTATGAATTAAACACAAACGATCGGACAGCAACCTTGACTTATGAAACAACAACGACCTCCAACTATGCTTCATTACCATCAAAGATAGAAATTCCAGCATTTGTTAACTACAGTAATGTACAGTTTACGGTCACCACTATCGCCGACCGCGCATTTGCCAACTGTACGTCTTTAGAGTCAATCACAATCCCTGCTTCAGTAACACAAATAGGAACAACAAAAACAGTAACATCCTATAGTCCATTTTATGAATGTACAGCATTAAAATATATAACTTTTGAGGATGGCTCAAACCCTCTATCGCTTGGTGCCTACTATAATTCAGGAAGGGGCGTTGGATTATTTTATACCTGTCCTCTTGAAGAAGTATATCTTGGCCGTAATATAATATACGCCGATATAGAGGGCTATAAATTTGAGAACTATCCTGAAAGATATGGATATTCGGCATTCTATAACAAGACTACTTTGACGAAAGTAACAATTGGCTCACAGGTAACAGACCTGCCTCAATACATATTTTATGGAGCCACTGCGCTTTCAGATATTTCAATTGAGGGGCAATTGAATTCTATTAGCCGTTATGCATTCTATAACTGTAAGGCAATGAAACCTTTTGAATTGCCGGAATCAGTTTCTGAAATAGGTGAACATGCTTTTTATTATACTTCAAATTTTAATTCCGAACTTCCATCCAAGCTTAACAGCATAGGCGGATATGCTTTCAAGTATTCCGGAATTTCAAAAGCAAATATCCCCTCTTCGGTAACTAATATAGGATCGAATGCTTTTGAAAACTCCAGTATATCTGTTTTAAATTTCGGAGATAACGACATAACATTGGGGAATTCAGCATTTAAAAACTGTACATCACTTACCGCAGTTACAATTGGCGACGGCCAAATTAATCTTCCGTCCGAGACTTTTTACGGATGCACCGCTCTTAACGAGATAACTCTTGGTAATTCCTTAAAAACGATAGATGACCAAACATTTTATAATTGCAAATCTCTTCAGACACTTACAATTCCCGCTTCAGTAACACAAATAGGAACAACACGAACAGCAACATACTATAGTCCATTTTATGAATGTACAGCATTAAAATATATAACTTTTGAGGATGGCTCAAACCCTCTATCGCTTGGTGCCTACTATAATTCAGGAAGGGGCGTTGGATTATTTTATACCTGTCCTCTTGAAGAAGTATATCTTGGCCGTAATATAATATACGCCGATATAGAGGGCTATAAATTTGAGAACTATCCTGAAAGATATGGATATTCGGCATTCTATAACAAGACGACACTTACAAAAATCACAATCGGCAATCTTGTCACGGATATTACTCCTTATTTATTCTATAACAATGATGCCATAACCATAATGACGTTGCCACATGTTGTAAATATTGGCAAAAGTGCGTTTGAATCATGTGATAAACTTACAACCCTTAACCTGGGAGATAAAATTGAAACCGTGGGCGACAGAGCATTCTATCAAAATAAAAACATTACAAAACTCACATTTCCCAATACTACAAAGAGCATAGGTGCCTCCACATTCCAAGATTGCACAAGTATAACTGAAGCCACCGTAGGGACAGGACTCGAATCTATCGGCCCTGATGCTTTCCACGGCGCAAGCTCGTTGACTGCGATTATATTGCCTGATAATTTTACAACGATGGGAGCTTCCGCTTTTGAAGGGTGTACGCGTCTTTCCGTTGCCTTACTTGGAAAATCACTGACAAACGTTCCGGCTAAAGCATTCAAGGAATGCGTTGCATTATCTGAAGCCTCTTTACCGGCTACAGTTCAATCCATCGGGGACCAAGCTTATTATAACTGCAAAGGATTGGCAACAATTTCAATGCAAGAAGGTCTAAAGACTATTGGTAACGAAGTTTTTTGGAATAATTCGGGTATAATGAATTTTACAATTCCGGGAACCGTTACATCAATGGGAAAAAATAGTTTCTATGGATGTACGCGTGTTACTTACTTAATTTTTAAGGATGGTGAAGAGGAACTTAAAATAAATAACACCGGATGTAGAAGCTCAAAAATTGAATCAGTAAGTTCAAATTCTCCATATACTGACCGGCGTTACGATTACTTCTATGATTGTCCAATTCGTTTTCTTACAATCGGACGAGATATAAATTATAGTTATAGTAACTCCGTTCGAATATATGATCTGGAGGGAACATCATTTAATGAGGTGTACAGAGCTTCGGCCCCCTTTGTAAATAATACAAATATCATTTCTGTTACAGTAGGCCCTAAAGTTACATACTTATACCACCATCTTCTCGATGGGTGTACATCTATGACAAACGTACAGATAGCCGACGGTTTGCAAACTATTTATACCTATGCTTTTAACGATTGTGATGGATTAGCCTCGATATCATTACCTTACACTCTATCAACCATAGATAATTATGCGTTTTCTAAGTGTGATTTCTTGAATGAAGTCAAATTTCATGAATCGACAAGCAACACATTAGGAATAAATAATTATACATTCTCTAAATGTGTAA
>JAFLTK010000150.1 GCA_022511505.1 Muribaculaceae bacterium | reverse complement strand
CGCCCCAAGTTTTGTTGACGGCGTTCTGATAGAAGCAATAGACGGCGTTGGTGACAAAGCCGCCGAGGGTGACGAGGAAGGTCGCCGGGAGGGTGCGGAACATCGGGTCGGTCAGTTCGCCGAAGTTGATATCGGCTCCAAAAGTGAGGCCGACATTGAAACAACCGCTCATGAAGCCGGCGAGAAGCGCGATGGCAAGGCCCTTAGGGAAGTTAAAGTCCTTGACAGCAGCGCGTTTCTCCTCTTCGCTGAGGCTCGACGCTTTCATCGAACCGGCAACGCCGATGATGGCGATACCTACCAGGGTCACGACGACGCCGAGGATAACCGAGAATGTCAACTGGCTCAGCGGGTCGTTTTCGGGGAAGAAAATCTGGAGCAAAACGGGGCCGAGGATAGTGCCGAGGCCGGCGCATGTGCCGAGGGCAATCGACTGACCGAGTGCAACGCCAAGGTAGCGCATCGACAGGCCGAAAGTCAGACCGCCAACGCCCCACAACACGCCGAAAAGGATTGTCATCCAGAAATTTAGCGGGCTGCTCATGGTGAACAACTCGCCAAACGAGTGTCCCTCGGGAACGGCGAGCAGTGCGCCAAGCAGAGGCAGAACGAGCCACGCAAAGACGCCCTGAACCAGCCAGTAACTTTCCCAACTCCAGGATTTAATCTTGTTGATGGGCACATAGCAACTCGACTGGCAGAAAGCGCCTAAGGCTATGATTATCAGACCAATAAATAATTCCATATCAATTGATTTAAGCCTCGCAGGCTCGGATTTTTTAGTTTAAAGTTTAAGGTTTAAAGTTTAAAGGGACAAACGCAAACACTTTAAACTTTCAACTTTAAACTTCAACTCGAGCGCAGCGAGAGTTGAATATTATATTCCGTGTGCATCGCGGAGCGATGTTAATTTCAATAACCCCGTACAAGCGCGCAGCGCGCAGTGCGTGGTTGATGCCCTTTTCAGGGAATCGTCCCGGAGGGACGAGATGTCACAGCAAGAAAATGCTTCCGCGCAGGTTCAGTATGAAATCTCGTCCCTCCGGGACGATTCCCGAGTGGGGAGGGGTACCCCGCACAACTCGCTTCGCTCGCATGTGCGGGGTTATTGAAAGAGGTACCGTTCCACGGTACTTGCAATAGATCAATGCCTTAGCCCATCGTAGAGAAAATATTTGATGGAGTTGCCTTTGTCGGGCGCAGCATCCTCTCGATGGTTGTTCAACGATTAGCGCTTTGAGGTGACGTCGGCCTCATATTTCTCGATTTCCTTGATGAAATCGGCGCCGGCGGGAACGTTGTTGCGCAGGCAGAACATGTTCCAAACGTCGCCAAACGGCATAGCCTTGGCCTCTTCCATGAGGGCGAGTTTCTGGAAGTTCTTGTCCTCGACCTCGAGCTGGCTGAGGGTAGCAACGGGCTCGAGAAGACCGCGGAGAACTGACTTCTGGGTGGCGCGGGCGCCGATTACGTAGGCACCGATGCGGTTCATCGAGCCGTCGAAGTAGTCGAGACCGATGTGAACGCGGTCAAGGGCGTTGCAACGGGTGATTTCCATGCAGAGCTCGAGTGTAGCCTCGTCCATGATGGTCACGTGGTCGCTGTCCCAGCGCATGGGGCGAGAAACGTGGAGCATGATTTCGGGGCAGAACAGGAGGATTGAAGATACCTTGTCGCCAACAACTTCGGTCGGGTGGAAGTGACCGGTGTCGAGGGTGACAATCTTGTTGTTCTGAGCGCAATAGGCTGTGTAGAAGTCGCTTGAGCCTACGGTCATGGCCTCGAGGCCGATGCCGAATACCTTTGACTCAAGGCAGTCCTTCATGTGGTCATATTTTGTCTCGAAGATTTCGTCGAGCGACTGTTTCAACAGCGAGCGATAGAGCATGCGGTTGACGGTCATCTCCTTTTGGCCGTCGTGTACCCAGATGTTCATGATACACTGGTCGTCGAGTTGGCGGCCAATCTCGTTGGCAACGGCGCGGCAACGCTTGGTGTGCTCAATCCAGAAGTCGCGGATGCCCTTGTCGGGGTTTGACAGCGAGAGGCTGCCGCTCTTGGGATGTGAGAATGAAGTCGAGTTGAAGTCGAGCTTGAGGTTGTTGGCCTTTGCCCAGTCTACCCAGCCCTGGAAGTGCTCGATGGTTACTTCGTCGCGGTCAACTTTCTTGCCGCCAAACTCGCCATAAATCTCGTGGAGGTTGAGGCGATGGTTGCCGCCGATAAAGGTCAGCGCCTTGAGGATATCGGCGCGGAGCTCGTCGATATTGCGGGCCTTGCCGGGATAGTTGCCGGTAGCCTGGATACCGCCGGTCAGTTCGCCGGTCGATTCAAAGCCGGCAACGTCGTCGGCCTGCCAGCAGTGGAGTGAGATTTGTACGTTTTGAAGAGTTTCGATGGCCTTTTCGGTGTCGATGCCCAGTTCGGCGTAACGCTCGCGGGCAATCTCATAGGCCTTTGTAATCATGTCTTGATTCATGGGGTTGATTATGATTTATTGGGTTAAATTGTTTTTTGTTGTTGGTGTTGTTGTTGATGCTGAAGTCAATAAAAACAGTAAGAACAGTAAAATCAATAACGACAATAACGACAATAACAACATCCAGGTTGATTATTTGCCGATAGCAGCGAGGTAGCGCGGATAGGCGGCGTCCCAGGCGGCGGTGTCAACGGGAGTGTAGGTGACGGTCTCGACGTTGGGGATGACCATGTCGCGGAGGGCGCGGAGCGACTCGTGGCCCACCTGCATCATGATGTTGCCGATGGCCGATGCCTCGGCGGGACCGGCGATGACCGGCTTGGCGATAGCGTCGGCGGTAAACTGGTTGAGCAACGCGTTGCGCGAGCCGCCGCCAATGACGTGAAGCGCCTCGATGGGATGGTCGGCCACGCGGGCAAACATGTCGAGGATATAGCGATATTTCATCGCGAGGCTCTCAAAGATGATGTGGATAAATTCGCCGTGGGTTGCGGGCGCTTCCTGGCCTGTCGTGCGGCAATATTCAACGATAGCGGCCGGCATGTCGGCGGGGCTGACAAAACAAGGCGCGTCGGTGTCGATAAACGCCTTGAACGCCGGCGCCTTGCGGGCGAGTTCGACCATCTCGGGGTAGGTGTAGGTCACGCCCTCGCGCTTCCACTGCTTGAGGCACTGCTCGACGACCCACATCCCGGTGATGTTTTTCAGCAAACGGATTGTGCCGAAAACGCCGCCCTCGTTGGTGATGTTCTCGCGGGCGGTAATCTCGTTGATGACCGGACCGGCAGTCTCGACGCCCATCAGCGACCACGTGCCGCTCGACAGGTAGGCGAAGTTGGGCGACTTGGCGGGAATAGGGGCGATGGCCGAGGCGGAGTCGTGACCTGCGACGGCGATGACGGGAAGTTCGCCGATGCCGGTCAGCGCGGCAATCTCGGGAAGCAACGTGCCGATGACTGTGCCGGGCTCGACAACGGGGGCAAACTTGGCCGCGTCGACGCCCACTGCCTCGAGCAACCGGGCGTTAATCTTGCGGCTGGCCGGGTCGAGGATGGCGCCGGTCGACGCGATGGTATATTCGGTAACCTTCTTGCCGGTAAGCATATAGCTCAGGGCGTCCGGCATAAAGAGGATAGACTCGGCGTTGGTGAAATCCCAGTCGGCATGGTGGCGGTAGAGCTGGAAGATGGTGTTGAAATCCATGTGCTGGATGCCGGTGGCGGCATAGAGCTCGTCGGCGCTCATGACGTTGGCAAAGAAATCGGCTGCCGCGTTAAAGGTGTCCTTGTCGCGGTAGGCGTTGGGCACGCCGATTATCTTACCGTCGGGCGCAACGGTCACAACATCGACGCCCCACGTGTCGATACCGACCGACTCGGGTTTGACGCCACGGGCCGCAACTTGACGCAGACCCTCGACGATGTTCTCATAAAGCGAGTAGATGTTCCAGTAGAGATGGCCGTTGATGTCGAGCATCTGGTTTGGGAAACGGGTGACCTCCTCGGTTGTCAGTCGGCCGTCGGCGCTAAGGGTGCCAAGGATTGTGCGACCGCTCGTAGCGCCAAGGTCAATCGCTACATAATATTTTGCATTTTCCATTTCTGCAAGGTGTTGTTTAGTTGACTATCAATCCATGTGGAACACTTCGGGGAGCGGAATCGACACCGGCGAATTGTCGGGGTTCACCTCCATGATGTCGGCCATGTAGTCCCACCACTTTTTGACGATTTCAGTGTCGCCAAGGTCCTGCGAACCTCCGTCGCCTTCCACCTTCTGGACGGCAAAAAGAATGTTGGTATCGCGGTCCCAATAGATTGAATAGTCACTGACGCCGCTCTCGCTGAGCAACTTCTTCAGTTCGGGCCAGATAGCGGCATGACGACGCTCATACTCCTCCTCAAAGCCCGGTTTTAAAAACATTTTGAAAGCCTCTCTTCTCATGGTGTTTATTTTCTGATTTTGGTTAGTTTTAAGGTTCACGTTGCGAGCCGCCGGCAAGACCGCCCGGCATTTCAACATGCCGGTGCGCGGTGCCGAAGGCAACACTATCGACTGCAAATATAATAAAAAATTTCAACCCCGCCATCCCACCGCCTAAAATAAAAATCACCCGAAGGCCAACCGTCACCTTAACCAAGCGCAAAGAAGGCGCAACCGGGATGACGGTCGCGCCTTCTAAAAGGAAACTTTCGATTTAATTATTTCTTAACTGCAAACTTGAATCTGTGTCCTTGAATTTCAGCGATATAGACACCTTCGTCTGAGCAGACAACAGTATGGTAGGGCTTGTTGTAGAACAGTAACCCATTGGGGTTCCATAGTTTCAAATACTCACCAGGCGTGGCGCCCACAATCTCAAGATAATCTCCTGAAAGGTGAAAGCGTATGCCCGAATCAGAGATTACCGACCCCATTCCCGTTACGGGACCTCCGTCGGGATTCTCTTCCATTGTCAGGTAGATCTTTGTGTTATCAGTAATCGGTTTTTCAGGAATATAGGTGCAAGTTCCTTGATGGTCAATAAGTTGATCGAGAACAACGGTGTCATCGTGTGTCACGCTCGATATCAGATAACCGCTCGATGGTTGCAACGTCAACTTAGGACGCGAATTATAAATGACATGATGGGAGTAGAGAACGCCGTCGCCATGAACAATCGTCACCGTCGGGCAAACAAAGACACTATAGACTGCAATCACATTATTGTCACCGTCTTTTGCCGAGATGTAAACGTGGCCAAACTCGTAAGCTTCGGCTTTACCTTTTTTCGTTATATCTACAATGTCATCGTTGCTTGTATCCCATGAAGAAGCAGTAAGATCTGATGGTAACAAGTCGGCAAAATTCATTTCCTGGTCAATTTCCATCATCACATAGTCGGTGATATTCTCATCAGAGAACCCGGGTGTGTCATCGTCACCCGTATTTCCCGAGTCGCCACTCTCTTCTTCCAATTCTACAATATCATAGAAATCGAGCCAATAATTGGCTGTCATATACCGCGATTTGCTGCCGCGAGACACCATCAATCGCCCTTGTTTATAGGTGTCGGCATGAAATGAACCGGCAATAGTGGGTGGAGTAGGATTTAACGAAACAACCGTCCGTAAATTCTGGCATTTTGTAAAAACATTGCTCCCGATGTTTGTGCAGTTCTTTCCGATCTTTACCGAATATAGAGTACTACTACTATCTTTAAAGGTATCATCGGGTATTATTGTCACATTGTCGGTAAATTCTGCGTTTGTGACACCTCGAAAGATATAGAACAAACCGGTTGTTTTATTGAACTCAATATTACGACCCACTTTGATGTCTTTAATATATCCAAAAGATTGAGATCCTATCTCAAGACTGTTAGAGCCGTCTTCTATAATCACACGTTCTATATTTTGATAATAACTATCTGCGTAGAAAGCATATTCACCGATCGAGGTAACATTGCTTGGAATGATGACTTCAGAAAGATGCGAGCCAACATGATAGTAACCACCATATTCACTTGAGCTTGGCATGAGATCACAAAACGCATAGTCGGGAATCGAGGTCACAAGCTTTCCAATCTGTAGTGATTTAGCTCCGCGAAAAATTCCGCGTCCTGAAGTATAATTGCGCCCTAAATAAAGGTCATAATAGACCTTGGGACTACGGTTAAATGCATCAGACATGAGGTCAATCTTCGTAGATGAATCTTCGATAGTTACCGAAGTTAGATTACAGCTATAAAACGCGTTTTGATTTATTATTTCTACGGATGAAGGAATAGTAACAGAGGTCACGTTGTTAAATCCATACTGTCCTATTTGTTTCAATATATATTCAGTATCTCCATTATAAACCTTCTCAGGTAGGATTAATTCGCCTTCAAAGGTATTGCCGGCTTGTGAAGAATAACCTTTTTTTGTTGTTACTGTTTTGGCCTGTTCGTCAAGGACAGTGTAGGTTATGTCCTTGTAGGTGAAGTCGACTGCATGTAGCGACGTGAATGTCGTCAAGGCAAGCAAGATAAATAAAAATTTTTTTGCCATGTGTTGATGGTTTTGATTCTCTATTCACCGGTTCCCCTCGAGGTGATTGAGATGGGTATAAAAAAAGCGTGAGGAACATTACTTTCTGTTCATCCCGCTTGCTGAGGCCCTGGAATTGCCTACCATGTTGAATGAACAGGCAGAGACCTCACGCGAAGATATGAATAAGCCAAACAATAGACGCTCGCGTGTCTATTGTGATTGGATAAAATCATATCCGCAAAGGCATCTACCGTTGTCTCATTCTTGACATGGTGCGAAATTTTCCAGGTTTCAGCAAGCCAAGAAAGAGCGTCGAGTAAACGCTTTATGTTAAAAAAGGCGTTAGGCGCTTTGTTTAAGCCTAACCCTATGCACCTCGCCACATCTTACCCAAAACCGGGTCTCTGCAAGCGGTTTGCGTCGCAAAGTTACTAAAACATTTTATACTTCCAAAAAAGATAAGAAAGATTAACCAAAAACCGCAACCGGCATCCTAACCAAGCGCAAAGAAGGCGCAACCGGGGAGTCGGTCGCACCTTCTAAAAGGAAAGGTAATTACAATCAAGCACTTTTTAAATGGAGACAATATCAATCAACCTCATTGTGCCGGAGCGGTGGTCCGACCTTTCCGACAAGCAACTC
>JAFLTK010000149.1 GCA_022511505.1 Muribaculaceae bacterium | reverse complement strand
TACACATTCTTTAGTATCCTTTTTAAACCAACCGTCGAATTTTACACTTTTACTTGTCACATTAAAACCTTCAGTGTTAGTCCATTTAGCAGGCATCTTATACGAAGCAACAATTGTAAGACTTTTGTTAAGAACATTATTTGCCGGATTACTAAATGTTACAGCACCTATAACATCATCATTTACTGAAATTGACACCGGAGGAGTATCTTTAAAGAATGCATATAGAGTTACAGTAGTAGGATTATTTTGGTCTTCGCTTGTAGCTGAAACAGCATAGGTAGTAGCAGTGCCTTCAACAGTGCGTCCGGAACCATTCTCGTTTGTACTCCAATAATCAAGTACAAGACCTTCGGCAGGTTGAGCATAAAGGTAGTATGTCTGCTTATCATCTCCGCTATTATCTGCCGAAGCCCATGTATCATAGGCAGGAGAATTTGTTGACTTTGTAGAGACGTAAACTTTTCCTTTCTTTTCATCTGAAGTCTTAACAGTCAACTTACTATAATAAGTCTTAGACCCACCGCCTCCTGCCGACGCCGCGAGGGCGAACGCGAAGATGAAAGATATAAATATTAGTGATTTTCGTAACATGGCTTTGATTTTTTAATAATTAATAGAGAAGAGAGATGGTGAGAGGGACGCGGCGATGATGGTCGCGTCCACTCTCGGGAATGGGATAGAGATTTATTATTTGATGAGAATCTTCTTGCCGTTGAGAATGTAGATGTTACCGGGCACGGGCTCAAATACTTCTACGCCCTGGAGGTTGTAGAGGCGGCCATCGGCAGGAGTCTCGACGACAATATTTTCAACTCCGGTTGTAGGATTGTTATCATCAAAGAGTTCATCCTGAGGATTTTTGATAGCAAAACCATTAACAACATCGTCAACACTGTTAGGCTTGAGAATGAACGCGGTATTGGGAGCAAGTTGCGAGTTCTCCGGAGCAACCTGATACCAAAGAACAGGTTCATGATTGTTTCTAACACCACGGTACTTGGTGGTTAGAGTGTGGAGAGGATTCTCATCGGCATGATATTCAAAACCGGCGCGGTTGCGGAGGTCATCGGCGTTTACGTTACAACCAAGGAGGACACCCTTGAAGTCTTCTGACGAGTTATCACCGGCAGTTTCCTCGGCACGGCGTGCAACTCGCTGAGTATCAATAATGTCTTCATCCACACGAAAACCGAAAGACGGAGTCATTTCCCATGCGAGGTCATAAACGGGAACAACGCGATGATCGGCGGGTACATTTGTTTTCATCTCAACGAGAACGGGAGTCTTGCGGTCTACTTGCTCTACCTCGATTACTTCATGATACTCATACTTCTTATCCTCATAGATAGGATCTTGGTATTTTGTTTCAAAGAACTCGGTTTCTTCTGAAAGAACATAGAACTTGGTAGTTTCAGGGTTAACGGCCTTCATGGGGAAGTCAGTATAAACAGACGCATAGTAGCCGTCGGTGTCTTGACCTTGGGGAGTGAAGCAGAGATAGGAGCCGTCGTTTTCAGTTACGGGATGCATAATCCACTGAGAAGCAGTGCCGAGCGCTTCAGCGCCTTCAACGCTTGTAAAGTCAATCTTCTCAAAATTATCATTTTTGCCCACAGTCAGATAAACGCGCTGGTTAGTCTGCAGACGGGGGAAGTAACTGATAAGTTGCGCGGTCAGAGCGTGCTTCTGCATTTCGATAGCGAAATTGGGCAGATAGAGACCGCGAAGGGTGATTTTGGGGCAACGGTCAGGATCAGCAAACTTGATGACGTTAAGTTTGAGCCAGTTAAAGAGCAGGTCGGGATCTGCGAAGATATCCTCGTAGGTAAGGAGAAGAACGCCGTCAGCGTTTGCATAATCTGAGTAGGGTTTATCATTAATTGGAGAAGAGTTCTCCATAATATCATAGCCCCAACCTTTCATTTCTTCAACTTCGTTGGGATCTATACCTTCACCGGTGTTGCCAAGAGTGTTTGACAAATACAGACGCATCGCATCAAAGCCTTTCTCAAAGGTGGCCTTGTTCTCGTCTTTGAGATACCATGCACTGACGTTCTTCAAGTCGGGGGTATCAAAGAGCAGACGGAAATGTTCACCCTTGTCATCGGTTTTAAGATAGATTGAAAGGTCTATATTTTGGGCCACCTCCTTGTTGAAGCGATCTGCAAAGTCGGCAAGCTCGTTGGCTTCTTTATCGGTAATTTTTTCATCGTCGAGGCGTTGAGCAACAATGAAAATCATGGTCTGAATCATAGCGCGACCAACAGTGGTGTAGCCATACTCAAAACCCTCACGAACAACCGACCAAAGAGCGTCGTTGCTGGTCTCGAAGTTACCTTCACGGAAAAGGATATCAAGCATGTCTTGATAATTATCAAGCGGTGTTCCGACGATTTCGATACCCTGGCCGCGGAGGCTATTTACACGAAGGAGGTCTTCACCATCTTTTTTCACCCAGTCGGCATCCACAAAAAGGACAGTACCGGGATGGGTTGACGCATAGCCAAAATCACGGGCGACTTCGGCCGAGAAAGGCCCGGTGACCTCGACATAACCGCGGGTGCCGCCATTCTCGGCAGCGCGGGCATTTTGCACTCGGAAATAGCCGCTCAAATCAGATGCAGTCGCACTGAACGTCAATGCACCGGCAGTCAACACGCCGGCAATCGATAGAAGAGATTTAAGCATAAGAGAAAAGTAATAAAATTATTAGTTTTTGTTAATAAATTTTTTCGATTTTTTAGAATTACGGAAGCGGTTAATCACGCCGCCACCGCGATATAGAGATTTAAAATGACGATATAATAGTTGTTTTGTAATCACAATTAACAAAGGAGATTTAAGTTAACCGTTTTACAAATAGCAGGTTGGTTCATTATTTATTGAAATCACCCGGTACACCAAGGGAAATTCAGTTGCAAAGGTATAACGGAGAAATGAATATTGCTATATATTTGCAGTTAATAATTGTTAAATTAAAATCAAACTTGGGTATTGGCGCGTAGCAATACCTCTATCTGAAGCCCACACAAGAGCGAACCGAGTTATGCGAGGCGCAGATTAGAAACATTGCCGGGCCTATTACACACATTTATTTGTATATGTCAATGATTTTTGCCAATTTTGCCGTAAAATTGGGCTAATTTTTCTCCTTTGACTTCACATCTGACGTTAAAAGACTGAAATTCAGCAGACTATCCATCACAACGGAAATTTGTAACTATAAAAACATAACAGTATTATGAGCGACCTAAGGTATAACTTGCGTGGCGTCTCGGCTTCTAAAGAGGATGTCCACAACGCAATCAAGAACGTTGACAAAGGCCTTTTCCCCGGGGCTTTCTGCAAGATTATCCCTGACATTCTGGGCGGCGACCCCGAGTGGTGTAACATCATGCACGCCGACGGGGCCGGCACCAAGTCGTCGCTGGCCTACGCCTACTGGCGCGAGACGGGCGACCTGAGCGTGTGGCGCGGCATTGCCCAGGATGCTATTGTGATGAACCTCGACGACCTGCTCTGTGTCGGCGCGACCGACAATATTCTGCTGTCATCTACAATAGGTCGCAACAAGATGCTGATTCCCGGCGAGGTTATCTCGGCCATCATCAACGGCACCGAGGAACTGCTCGCCGAGTTGCGCGACCTTGGCATAGGTATCTACAGCACCGGCGGCGAGACGGCCGACGTTGGAGACCTCGTCAGAACCATCATTGTCGACAGTACCGTCACATGCCGCATGCGTCGCGCCGACGTCATCGACAACTCGCGCATCGCCGCCGGCGACGTCATCGTCGGTCTCGCCTCGTCGGGCAAAGCCGTCTATGAGAAGGAATATAATGGCGGCATGGGCAGCAACGGCTTGACCTCGGCCCGTCACGACGTGTTCAACAAGAACGTTGCACGTCGCTATCCCGAGACATTTGACAGTGCCGTTCCCGACGACCTCGTCTACTCAGGCTCACGCAATCTGACCGACCCGGTGGAGGGCTCGCCGCTTGATGCCGGCCGTCTTGTTCTTTCGCCCACCCGCACCTACGCCCCTGTCATCGCTCGCATTCTCGCCAAGATGCGCGGCGACATCGACGGCATGGTCCACTGTTCGGGCGGCGCGTTGACCAAGGTTATGCACTTTGTCAACGGCCTTCATGTCATCAAGGACAACCTTTTTGACCTGCCGCCGCTGTTCAAACTTATCAAGGAGGAAAGCGGGGCCGACATGGCCGAGATGTATAAGGTGTTCAACATGGGCCACCGCATGGAAATTTATGTCAAGCCCGAGAAGGCCGACGAGATTATCGATATCTCAAAGTCGATGGGCATTGACGCCCGGATTATCGGCCGCGTGGAGGCTGCTCCCGCCAACCGCCTGACAATCAAAACATCCCAAGGCACCTGGGAATACTAACATTCTGATATGACCATCATCTCTGCTCCTCGTCGCGGCCTCTCGGCTCTCGGTGTGGTTGTCCTCCTAATGGCAACCATGCTTGCCGGTTGCCGTCACAAGGCTTCTGACCTGATTCGACAGATTGACACGGTTAAGGTTGTCGAAGTTCACTTTGACATGCCTGACACCCTCCGTGTCGGCACTCTCTACAGCCCGACGTCCTATTTCATCTATCGCGAGGTCGAGATGGGATATGACTATGACATGATTTCCAACTTTGCCGCCGACAAGGGTGTTCCGCTTAAACTCGAGATTGCGACATCGCTCGCCTCGGCCATCGAGATGCTCGACTCGGGCAAAATCGATATGATTGCCTACGAAGTGCCAATCACGGCCGAGTATAAGGACGGCCTCGTCTACTGCGGGGCCGAGCGCATTACATCCCAGGTGCTCGTACAGCCAAAGAGCAAGGACGGCTCTCGCATCGACGACGTCACCGAACTCATAGGTCGCGACGTCTATGTCGAGAAAGATTCAAAATATCAGCACCGTCTCGTCAATCTAAATGACGAACTTGGAGGCGGTATCAAGATACATGCCGTCGACCGCGACACGCTAATAACCGAGGATTTGATTCAAATGGTCTCGGACGGAACTATCCCGCTGACGGTTGTTGACAGCGACGTGGCCGCGCTAAACAAAACCTACTACAACGACCTCGACATCACTCTCGAGGTCAGTTTCCCTCAGCGAGCATCGTGGGCCGTCGCGCCGTCGATTTCGTGGCTGGCCGATACAATCAACGCGTGGTCACGAATGGAGTTGCCGTCAAAAGCCCGTGCCCAGTCGCTCAAACGCTATTTTGAGCTGAGCAAGAACAGCGTCGACCAGCCATCGTCGTCCTATTCCTTTACCATACCCAAAGGGCACCTCTCGCCATTCGACCACCTGTTCAAGCGACATGCCAAACTTATCAACTGGGACTGGCGATTACTTGCCGCCCAGGGTTATGTCGAGAGCAAATTTGACTCGACGGTGGTGTCGTGGGCAGGCGCTCGCGGTATTATGCAGATTATGCCAAAAACCGCTCGCGCATTTGGGCTCAGCGGTGATTTGATTGTCAACAATGACGCGAATATCGCTACCGCGGCAAAGATTATACGCGACCTTGACAAGACATTCCGCAACCGGGTTCCCGACCACAACGAGCGTCTAAAGTTCATCATTGCAGCCTATAATTCGGGGCCGGCCCACATCCTCGACGCCATCGCCCTTGCCGAGAAACACGGGCTCAATCCGCGAGTGTGGGACGACAATGTGGCCCAAGCGTTGCTGATGAAATCCAAGCCCGAATACTACAACGACCCCGTGTGTCGCTATGGCTACTTCCGTGGCCGTCAAACCTTTGAGTATGTCAACAAGGTATTCAGTTACTATAACACTGCACGCTCAAAGGTGTCACAATAGAATTATAACGTTTCTTTAATCCCAATAAAAAACCGTCTTATGAAAAAGAAATATTTGACCATTGCTGTTGCATCAACTCTCGCGCTGTCGATGCTCTCAACCTCGTGTATCGGCAGTTACACCATGACCAACAACCTTCTTTCATGGAACCGCAACGTAGGCAACAAGTTTGTAAATGAGGTCGTCTTCTTTGCTTTTTGGATTCTGCCGGTATATGAGATAGCCGTGCTTGCCGACACTATCGTGCTCAACTCTATCGAGTTTTGGAGCGGCAACAATCCGTTGACGGCCTCGACATCGCGCGTAGTCGATGGTCAGAGCGGTCGCTATCTCGTGTGCCAAGACCCCGAAGGTTACACCATCAAGAACCTCGACGACAAGAATGCAGCCGAGGTGCGTCTAAACTTCAATGCCGACGACAATGCGTGGGACATCATTGACCCCGCAACCGGTGAGGCTGTCAGAATGATGACTTTTGTCGACGACAATCACATTGCAGTCCCCTCGCCCGACGGCTCTGACATGATTGTCGAACTTAGCCACGCCGGCGCTTTCGCCTATCAGCAGGCAGTAGTTGCCGCCGCCAACGGCTCGAGAATCGACTGACAACCACTATAATTGAATCAAAATGAAAAAGATACTGTTCACGGCTGTTGCAGCCATTACACTGCTGGCCGGATGTGCCAACGCTACAACAGCGCAACCGACCGAAACGGCTACCACCGCGACCGACACCGCTACCGTATACTATATCAAGGAGATATCTCCCCAATCGCTCGTTAAAATATATAAAGCACTCGGCCGCGAGGCCCACGGACGTGTCGGTGTCAAAATATCATCGGGCGAGTCCAGTCTGACCAATCACCTTGACACTGCCCTTATTGGCGACCTTGTCAAGATGGTTAACGGACGATATATTGAGTCAAACACAGCATATCCGGGTAATCGCAACTCGTCGGCACGACATTACCAAACTGCCGTTGAACATGGTTATATCGGCATCGACATCATGGACTCAATAGGACAAGTCGAGCTCCCGGTTGTCAATGGATTCCACCTGACAAAGGATATCGTTGGCCAACGATTCCTCGACTATGATTTCATCGTTGTGCTCTCCCACTTCAAAGGTCATCAGATGGGAGGCTTTGGAGGCGCGTTGAAGAATATCTCGATAGGAATCGCGTCGAGCGACGGTAAGGCCTATATCCACTCGGCCGGCAAAACCGAGGACGTTAATAGCGGCAACGTGTTCAGCGCCCCCCAAGACGATTTCCTCGAGTCGATGGCCGACGCTTGTCAGGCAATCACCCGTCACATTGGGGACAATATTGTCTATATTAATGTGGCCAAAAACC
>JAFLTK010000148.1 GCA_022511505.1 Muribaculaceae bacterium | reverse complement strand
CGTGCGTCCCTACAAATCGTGTACCCGGCTCGCAAAACAACCGGTAGGGACGCGACATGTCGCGTCCGCATCATAATTCATTGAAAGCCAACATAATAAACGCGGACGCGATGTATCGCGTCCCTACCCGAGGCCATACTGAGACGCGATTATACAGGCAGGGACGCGACATGTCGCGTCCCTGCCGGATAGCTATGTTTTGGGGGTTAGCGCTTGATGAACTTGGTGGCGGTGCCGTCGGCGTTGCGCACGATGTAGACGCCGGCGTCGAGCGTAGACTCATCGGCAACGACGCGCCGTCCGGTCAGGGTGTAAATCTGACGCTCGCCGGTGGCGGTGCCTACACTCACGCCATCGATACCGCTGCTGCCATAGTTGACAACCAGCGTCTTGGCGACTCCGGGGCCTTTGACGGTCACGTTGGCGGTCCCGGCTGTTGCCGAGTTGTTGGTCAGGTTGAGGACGGTCTCGTTGTATCGGCCGGTCACTTGGGCGGTTATTGACTCGGGAAGCCCCTCGACTGTCAAGTCGGCGCCATCAAAGAAACTGTCAAACTTGACGCCGGCAGTTGCGCCGCCACTGAGGTCGACCTCGGTCGTCTCGGTCTCGAGCCACGGGTAGGTGGCATCGAGCATGATGTAGAACGACTGGAGCACGTTGGTGTAGTTGCTGACGTTGGACCATGACCAGGGGAGTTGGTCGCCGTTATAGGTCATTTCCTTGCAGACCCATCCGAGGCCGAGTCGTGTCGGGCTATCGTAGGCCGAGAGTTCGGGCGAGAAATACTCGACATTTTCGGGGTCGTTAAAGCCACCGATAGCAACGACATAGTTGCCGCAAACGGCGGTCGACATCACCACGGGCTCGTCAAACTTGAAGTTGAGCGAGAGGATGTAGTTGGTGGCGCTTCGGTCGATAATTGTAATATCCTCGCCGGTACAGATGGCTTTTGCTATAGGCTCGTCGGCAATGACCCACGCTGCCGAGAGCGGGTAAATCTCGGCGGTGAACTTGGCGTTACGGCTGACGCGTCCGTATGCCTGGGTGCGAACGCCGTGGATAACCATTGGGTCGGCGGTGTTGCTGAACAGGTCGCCGTAGCGAACAAGGCGAACCAAGTCGTTGGGACCGGCTTGATAGCCAAACGAGTAACTGGTCCAGTAGTAGTCGGAGGAGTTGACGTCATAGCCAAAAAGCGGCGTAACCCAGTCGGTCACGGTCGCGGTGCCCTCGGTTTTGGCGTCGAGGATAGTAAGGCCAAAGTCGACATCCTCGGTCGTTCCGTCGGTGAAGTTAACGGCATGAACGCCCTTTCCGCCCGGCTGGAAGAGGCCGTTGCGGGTATATTCAGTCGGGTTGGCGGCCGACGACTCGCCGCGAAGCGTAGGCATCGGATAGAGGGCTACGCCGGTCTCGTTGTCGTCATAGTTGGGGGCGTAGGTGACGGTCAGTTTCTTCTGCTCGTCGGATGTCTGCTCGCCCCGGTCGTCGGTATAGGCCCACGAGTAGGTGGCGCCGCTGTTGCTCGATGTGTTGGTAAAGGTCACCGGCCTGTTGATGTGGTTGACGGCGATAGTTGTCGGCGGCTCGGCGTCATAGTAGGTCAGTCCATAATAGAGCGAGCCGGTGGGAAGCGTGTATGAGAGGTTGAGGTCGGGCAGCCCGATAGCAACGTTGTCAACAAACGTGCCTGACTCAAACGTGCCCTGAGCAACAAATGCCACATTAATATTTTTACCCATATACTTGCTGAGCGACAGGCGAACCGACGTAGGCACAACCGAGTAATACAGGTCCCAGAATTTTTTGTAATTCTTGAACTGGCTTGCGGCGTCCCACACCTCTGACCAGGTGTTGCCGCCGTCGGTCGACACCATCACTTTGAGAGTAGCGACGGTGTGCAGTTCGGTAAATTCCAACCCGTCGGGCGTCATGTAGTTTTCATCAAAGAAATAGGGGCCTAAGGGCAGATAGTCAAAGTCGAGGTTCATCCCGAGCGTGACATTGACCGCCGGCGTTATAATCCAATCTTCAATAGTTTCCTTTGATAAAAAGACTGCGGGACACTTTGAGGGAATTTCGCCAAACATCGTTGGCATAGACATCATCCAGCCGTTGGCAACGTTTTGCAGTTGCACGCGGTTGCGCGTCCAGCCCTCGGGAAGCCAACTTTTGTCTTGGCCGTCCCAACTTTCAAAGTCCTCGCTAAAGTTGGCGCCCGTTGACTCGGCTCGTTTGACAACCGGGTTCAGGCGGTTGCGCCCCATCTCCGGGAAACGCTTGTAGAGCACCCCGTCCTCGCGTTGACAGATTTGCACTGTTGCGCCACCGGGAAGTGTTTCGGTCCCGATGATTTTGTCCTCATTAAATTTTACCGATACATTTTGTCTTACAGGTTCCGATATTTTCATCGGCGTCTCCTCGGCAAAAGAGGGAACAGCCAACGCTGCCATTGCGGCCATCGAAATCATCAATCTTTTCATGGGATAATAAAGAATTTTATAATTTACGGCAACAAAGATAATAAAATGTGTCTTCAATTGCAATTCCCAATGAATTTTTATAGCGTTTTTCACAAGTTTTGACAAAAAGGCCGTCTCGCGCCGTCTGCCGCAAACAGCACCAAACCGAAAAAAGAGTGCCAAAACTGAATCCGGCACCCTTTTTTTATATCAACAAGATAGATTATTTCAATTATTCGTCCTTGATAAGGTTGAATTTAGTTGAAATTTCTCTTTGCTCAATTGCTTGACGAAGGTTGAAGCGACGGCTCTGTGTAATGTAGCCCGGTTTTTCGCATACAATCTCAACCTGAACATTTCCTGAGTTTTCAAAATTCAAACCTCTCACGCTGAACGATTCAGTCGCCTCGTAAGGAGTTGAACCAAGGAAGGCAGAGTTTGTATTCTTTACTTCGGGGGTCGAAGAAACAATTCGCCAATACACATCAGCGCCGGCGGGTGCTGAGACTACATACCATCTAATAATGGTGTGCTCTAAAGCGGTGTCACCTTCTCCTTTAACCGTGCGCGATTGCTCTTGGTCAGGACGATCATTAATTTTTAGGTAATTTGCGATACCGTTCCAATCTATATCATTGAGAACCTCTGTATAAGTTTGATCAAAGATAGATGCAATGGTTTGAGATTGTTCCTTTAAAGTAAATGATTTTCTACCTCTTGCAACTTGGCGGAGAATGACATCGCGATTACTATTCATCAATGTATAATCCAGTTCGATTACACCACGTCCGCTATAATCGCCATCATATACATATTTAAATTCTTTAACCCTTACCTGAAGAATCAAGTCATTTGAGACATCACGACCGACGCTGATTCCCATCGAGCGTGCATAGTTAGTCAACGAATTACTAACAAATGTCTTTATGGTAGGTGTAACTACAACTTCTACATTATTATAAAGCTTTTGTGTTTTTGATGACGAAAGAGAAAAGTCAAGTATCTTAGAATCGGGAACATCAGATGACACCTCGATACGTAGACCTTTTGTAAGGTCATTATAATAATTGGATGGTACAGCGTTATTTACAAGGTCGATTATCATAGTCTGAGGCTTCACAACAACTAAACCTGACCCACAAGAACTTAGCAAAGAGCAAAGCCCAATTAGGACTAAAAGCAAATAAGATTTTTTCATGACTATTGGAATTATTTGATAACAATCAATTTAGCGCTAACGGTAGTTGTATACTCTATAGTATTATTGCCCAGGTTATTTACACGCGTAACGGTTACAGGCTCGATTACCGCATCAGCATGATAATCTGTAACTGCACTGATAATTCTTGCTATCGCCACCCTTCTTGAAAACTCCTCAACATTTGGAACGCTATAGACTTCTTCTGTCAGGTCAGGAGCAAAATAACCCAAAGATGCTGCGCCTGAGAATTTCGAGAGCGCCCATCCGGATTTAGAGTCGAAATGGAATGTATAGGTAAAATCGCCGTCGCCGCCGGTTACCTTAATCTCATTTTTCTTGAATTGACATTTGACCGTAGCAGTTTCGCTGATTGTTTTAAGGATTTGATACTCATCTGCTTTCAACTTTAAATCAGCAAATCCAACCGATGACACGGTGCTTACTGAGTGAGGGATTACCAGATACTCCCTTCCTGAGCCACAAGACTGCAACATCAGGACCATGCTAATGCTTGCCGCTAATAGCAATAGTTTTAGTTTTGTGTGTAACATAAAATATAACGGTTTACGGCCTCCCCTCGTAAACATTTTTCTATAAAACAAAAAGCGTGAGAGTCTGTATCTCTACTCGTCTCACGTACGGAGGCTCTGGAATGCCTTTCGGAATGAAACGAGCAGTAGAGCCTCACGCAAATATGTGAACACGATGCACCCCGGCCGGGGGAGCACGTTGTTATTCACACTCGAAAGGCATCCATCACTGCTTCATTTGACTCCGTTTGAAATTTTCCAGATTTCCGCACGTCAAATGAGCGTCGATAAACGCTTTTACTTCAATATGTTACGCAAACAGACATCCAAAAGAACGATGCGATTGGGCTGTATGCGCTACAAAGATACAACAAAAAACATTCTATACCAATTTTTACCACAATTTTTTAGATATTGGGGATTTTATGCGGTTTTCGTGATTTTTGTCAAGATTTCGCTAATTTTGCAGACGCTAATTTTGCAAATAAAAACGTGATGAAGAAACTTCTTTTTATATTTATCGGTTTATGCTCTTTTGTCCCCGTATTTGCCCTTACGGCCAACTATGACGAGCGGGTCGAGTTGCTCAGCGTTCTTTGCAATCTTGCTGACTATGAGGAATATAACATGGGGCTGGCGGCGCAATATGACGACGCCGTGGCCCTCTGTTTCGCGCCCTACCGAGACCACGCCGCCGTCGATATGTTCCGGCGGCTGCACGAGACCGACGGCATAGGTTACAACGCTCCAATCGACTATGCCCTCAACCTTAAAAAGGAGGGCGACAGGTTCATTGTCGACAACCGCAATATAGGCGATGACCGATGGGACAATGTTGATTTAGATGCCGTTGCCGACACTATCTCGATGTTTTATCGTGACACCAATTTCCCTCTTTTTTTCAAGACACAAGAGTCATTCTATATCGCGACATGCAACGCGTTCACCGACAAGGTTTTATCCTTGATAGACGAGAGCTGGTACCCGCGGTTTTATGGCACGGAACCGAGCGAAACGTTCAACGTGGTCATCGGCTTTCTGACCGGAGGCTGTAACTATGGTCCGACCGTTGAGCGGCCCGGTCAACCCCGCCGGGTGTACGCCATCTTGGGATATGTCGAGCAGCCCGATGCCGGAGTGATGTTTGTCGAAAACCCCGAGTATTATCGCAACCTGCTTGTCCACGAGTTCAACCACTCCTTTGTCAACCCAATGCTGACCAATGCCACTTTCTATGAGGCCATGAGCGCGCCGGCCACGAAACTATTTGACACGGTGAGCACCATCATGAACTTTCAGGCCTACACCACGTGGGACACCGTCATCAACGAGTCAATCGTGCGGGCCGCCGTTGCGACCTACTTCCTTGACAACGGCACGCCCGACGACGCACGCAACTCCATCAACGAGGAAATGAAAGTCGGCTTCGCGTGGATGCCCGGCCTAGTCGGCAAGATGGACTACTACCGCCGCCACCGCGACCTATACCCGACGTTTGCCGACTACTATCCCCGGCTCATCGACTTCTTCGCCACCTACACTGACTCCATCGACGCCCAAGTCGACGCCCTCTTCACTCCCTAATTTACGGTTACATGTCGTCGAGGGTCAGCAGACGTGTTTCTATCTGATACGCCGCTAAAACGGTGTCTTTAAGGCGGTCGACTTTCGCCATGAACGTTTTGTGGTCATAGTTGCGCCGTTGCCGTTTTACCTCGGCCACAATTGCTTTGTCGCCGAGGAGATTGATTGCAACAATATCAATTTCATTGGCCTCTTTGCCTTTCTTGCGTTCCCACCATGAGCCTATATTTGAAAACCGGTGACTCTCAGTCATCTTCAACCTGAACCATCGCTCAAGAACCGAGCCCGAAAACGTCGGGTAGTCCTTTGAAATTATATCTCTAAGAAGGTCAAAGTTTTTAATTTCTACAATCGTCTGATTTCTGTCAAAATATCTGAACCAAAATTTCAAGAAATTATCATTGATTTCATATCTGACATTTTGGGTTCTCTCTTTAGCCAAAATTGGGCGGAGGCGCCCGATGATAGAGTAGTCATCCATGAGGCGACGCAACTGTCCGCCGACACTAATGCCCAACAACTGCTCAATCGCTGCCTGAGTGTTTGTCCCCGACGCTATGCAACTAAGGATTGAAAAATAAACGCCATAGTCTTTGCCAAATTCTTCTATCAGAAGAATCTTGCCTTCATCGGTAAACGGCGAGTTGACGCGCGCAATGTAATTGAACATTCCGTCAATCGACAAGTCGGTATTCTCGCATAGAATTTCAACATACTTGGGAACACCTCCCGTAACTGTGTAAAGGGCAAGCAGTTGGTCATTGGTGTAACCGGGACAATAATCATTCATTATTTCTTTCATCGTCTCGGTGCCAAATCCCGATAGCCGGATGTAATTGTCGGCTCGCCCAAACAGCGGCTGGTGATAACTTTCAAAAATTTTGTGCATCAGCGAGTAAACTGACCCCATGAGTATCAGATTGAGATTGGTTTGCTGCCGATATTGGTCCCATAGATTTTGCATATCGCTGTAGACCGATGCATTTATGTTGAAGAACTCCTGAAATTCATCGATTATCAGATTGAACTTGCGATTCTTAGCAATCTCAAGCAACATCTGAAATAAAGACTTGAAAGATTTTATTTCGGCCGGGACATAGCAGTCTAAGGTAGAAGATATCAGACCGGCAAACTCCTCACACAAAGCGGCCTCGTTCTTGCGACTCACAAATAGATAAACCGTTGGCTCGCCTCCTTTTGTGGCCTCAAGGGCGAGCGATGTTTTGCCAATGCGACGGCGACCGGTGATTACCGTCATTCTCGAGTACCGTTCAAAGGCAAACTTTTGTATTCTTCTCAGTTCTTCTATTTCAGATTTACGGTCGTAGAACTTCATGGGATTTTAAATTTAGTTACCGCGGTAACTGTTACCGCGGTTGCAAAGTTATAAACAAAACCCCTAAATTCCTAATTTTCCAACGGAAAAGCGTAGTTAAACCGACTCCATCGACCGCTCCATCGACCTCTTCATCGACCTTCA
>JAFLTK010000147.1 GCA_022511505.1 Muribaculaceae bacterium | reverse complement strand
GTGAGGACGATGTTACGGTTCTCCTCGTTGTTGATGAACTTGTCGAAATAGGCTTGCTCTGCCTGTTCGAAACTGCTAAAGCCCATGAAGTCGGGCGTGCCGTCGCTGCCGGTGGAGATAAGAAAAAAGTGGTCGTGTTGCAACCGCATGCGATTCCACTGACGGCGAACATCAAGATAGTTGCGAGCAAAGACCTCACCGATTTTCTCGATGTAGCGATACTTGATGACGGTGTCGGCGATGATTTCGGTGCCATCGTCGGCCTTGGCGACAAACGGGCGGTTGGAGAGGTCGAGGGCGGTGATGATGCCCGGGCGGATGTCGGCGCCAAAGCGGGCGGCCTGCTCGCGGATGTCGTTCATCATTTCGGGGCCGGTGATTCCCTTGGGGTAGCCGGGGAAGTTCTCGACCTCGGTTGTTGAGGTCAACTGGCCGCCGGGCTGGTGGCCTTCATATAGAACGGGGGCGAGGTTGGCGCGCGAGGTATAGATGGCGGCTGTGTAGCCGGCGGGGCCTGAGCCGACGATGAGGCATTTGGTTATAGTCTGTTTCATAGTGGTGGAAGTGGGTGGGAGTTGTGGGAAGTGGTGGGAATAGTGGGGGTCAGTAACAACAATAACAACAACCGAGGTCAGCGGAGGTCGACGATGTCGACACCGGGATATTTGCGTTTGTCAAAGGTGAATGTCGACGCGGGGACGCCGTTGCCGGGGGTGACGCGGGTGACCTTGATGGTTGTTACCTGACGGGAGGCATCGGTGATGGAGATGAGGGTTGGAAAGAGAGTGGTAGTGTCGATGGTGATGACGGCGCGGGAGATGTCGCCACTACGGGTTTTGGGGGTGAGGACGATTTTGCGCAGTTTGCCGGTGGCGGCGCCTTCGTAAGCTACGTTAAATTTCTTGGAGAATGAGGTCAGGATGGCAAACGGGTTGACCTGGGCTTGCTCCTCGGCGGTGGGCTCGGTTATGTTTACCTCGCGGGCGGCTGCCGAGTAGGTCCACTGGGTTTTTCCGTCAAACCACACCGACATTGGCTTTGAAACAATCGAGAAGCGATTGCCGGCCATGGTCAGGGTACCGGTTACGGGTTCGCCGCCAATGTTGGCGGTGTAGGTTGCAACGATTGACTTGGCGTTGCTGTATTTTGATGACGCACGGGCGAGCAGGTCGGCGGCAGTCTCGGCGGCCGAGGCTGTGACGGCGAGAAGTAGCGCAAGGGTTGTTAGAATCTGTCGGTAGTATCTCATGTTTATCGACCGGGTTGTTGATGTTGTTATTGTTGTTGATGTTGTTGGTGCTCCTATTTAATAAGACAACGGGGAGGGGTGAAAGGTTTAATCAAAGTCGGACGGAGTGCCGAGGATGCGCTCTACTTGCATGGCGTCGACAAGCACTTGGCGTGGTTTGCCACCTTGGGCGGGCCCGACGATGCCGGCGGCCTCGAGTTGGTCCATGATGCGACCGGCACGGTTGTATCCCACGTTGTAGCGGCGCTGGATTGAGGATGTCGATGCCTGGCTGGAGGTAGCGACGAGGCGAGCGATTTCGTCAAACAGCGGGTCGCGCTCGCCGGTGTTGGCCGACGCTCGTTCGCCACCGTCGGTATCCTCGGGCACATACTCGGGCAACTCGTAGGCCGACGGATAGCCGACCTGCTCCTCGATGGCATCACAGAGCGCCTCGACCTCGGGGGTGTCGATGAAAGCACACTGAACGCGCTCCATGCGTCCGCCGGTCGAGAAAAGCATGTCGCCGCGGCCGATGAGTTGGTTGGCTCCCGGACGGTCGAGGATGGTGCGCGAGTCGACCATCTGGAACACACGGAAGGCGACGCGACCGGGGAAGTTGGCTTTGATGACGCCGGTGATGACGTTGGTCGACGGGCGCTGGGTGGCGAGTATCATGTGGATGCCAACGGCGCGCGCTTTCTGGGCGATGCGCGCAATCGGAGTTTCAATCTCGCGGCCAACTTGCATGATAAGGTCGGCAAACTCGTCGACAACTACCACTATATAAGGGAGATAGCGGTGGCCGTCGGCGGGATTGAGACGACGCTGAACAAAGCGCTCGTTGTAATCCTTGATGTTGCGCTGGTTGGCGTCCTTGAGCAGGGTATAGCGGTTCTCCATCTCGACACAGAGCGAGTTGAGGGTTGCGATAGCCTTGTGGACATCGGTGATGATGGCGTCCTCCTCATCGGGGAGTTTGGCGAGGTAGTGGTTCTCAATCTTGCTGTAGAGGCTGAACTCGACCATCTTGGGGTCTATCATGACAAACTTGAGTTGCGAGGGGTGCTTTTTGTAGAGCAACGACGCTATCATTGCGTTGAGACCCACCGACTTACCCATACCGGTCGCACCGGCAACGAGCAGGTGGGGTATCTTGGCGAGGTCGGCTATAAAGACGTCGTTGGAGATTGTTCGGCCGAGAGCCATGGGGAGGTCATAGCGACATTCCTGGAATGTCTTAGAGCCTATGATTGAGCGCATTGAGACGGTCTGCGGATCCTTGTTGGGGACCTCGATGCCTATGGTGCCCTTTCCGGGAATAGGGGCGATGATGCGGATGCCGAGAGCGGCAAGCGACAGGGCGATGTCGTCTTCGAGCGTCTTTATTTTGCTGATGCGAACGCCCTCGGCGGGCACTATTTCATAGAGCGTTACCGTCGGGCCAACGGTTGCTTTTATCGACGAAATAGCTATGTTATAGTGGTTAAGTGTCTGGGTGATACGGAGTTTATTCTCCTCTTGCTCCTCGGCGTCGACGTTGTTGGCGTTGGTTTCGCGCTCAATGAGCAGTTCGAGGGGCGGGAAGCGATATTGCGATAATTCGGCGGTGGGGTCATACTCGTCGGGGTCGCGGTTGATTTCCTCGGCTTGCTCGACCTCGCCCTGAGTGACGGTGAAGGCGACGTCGTCGTCCTCATCGTCTGTGTCAAAAGGGTCGTCGTCGGGGTCGGGAGAGGTGGGTTTTATGGGAGAGGCGGGAGTAGAGGGAGTAGCGGGTTCTTGGGGAACAGGTTGGGGAACAGGTTGGGGAACAGGTTGGGGAACAGGTTGGGGCTCTTCGGGTTCCTCGGGTTCCTCGGGGATTTCAAAGGCGTCGGTGGTCGTCTGGGCGGCAAGGCGGTCGGCCTCGATGGAGGCGAGCCGTTGCCGCTCACGTTCTTGCTGACGGGCGGCGCGCTCGCGGTCGCGTGCAGCCTGTTCCTCAGCGAGGCGACGACGTTCTTCCTCAAGGCGTTGCTGCTCGAGTTCATGGCGGCGTTGCATCTCGGCACGACGCTCGGCACGATGTTGTTTAACAACATCCATGCGGCGACGATAGACGGCGTAAGCAGCACGCAAATCATTGTAAAACAGCAGTATGAGCGAGGCGATAAGGAAAACAGACAGGCTGATGGCGCCAATCCAGCCGGCAAAGTTGATAATAATGCGGTTCAACTCGTGGCCGTGGAAACCGCCCAAGTAGATATGGGTCTCGGCATAGCCGGCAGTGGCGACGCTGATGAGTCCGAAAACAACCGAAACAGTGATAGCACTCAACAGACAGCGCAATGTCAAGTTCCAGAACTTGTAGGCCTTGACCCTGACGAGCGAAAGGCCGACGGCCGCAATATAGAAAATGATGACAAACGAGCCAATGCCAAGCCACTGGGACAGAAGAATCTCAGAAATCCATGCGCCAAGGAAGTGCCCGATATTGCCGGCCTCGTTTGGCCGGCCGCTGACCACGCGCTCGATGGCGCTGCCGTTGGTGACGATGCTCTGGTCGGCCGCGCCATGGAAATAGTAACTGATAGAGACAATCAGCAGATAGGCGGCGATGAGAATAAGGATTACTCCAAAGAAAATGGACGCACGGCGCCCGGTGACCGCATTGAAAAAACTGCTCGCCGCGACTGCATCGGTGGATGGTGGCGGGGGAGTCGGAGGATTGGAGTGAGTGGAAGGCGGGGGAGTAATGGGAGACGTGGTAGGAGCGGGATTAGCGGGAGTGGGTGGAGGAGTGCCGGGAGCCGTGGACGTGACAGGTTCATCGTCGGGAGAGGCCGGCGTTTCATAGTCAACGGCGCGTCGGGGGTTATAGGCCATCGGCTCAAAGATTTCAGAGTCGAAATTATCGGTCGTTTTGTCAGGTTTTGCCATAAGTGAGATAGAAAGGATTTAGGTTGGAGAAAGGATATTATTCAAATCAAGCCGTCTTGAGTCTATGCAGTTCATCGGGAAATAACTGCTAAAGGTTTGCAAGCCGGCCGATGGCTTCGCGAGGGTCAGGGGTGTGGAACACCTTGCTTCCGGCTACGAGGATATCGGCTCCGGCACTTGCCGCTTGCCGCCCGGTCGTGTCGTTGATGCCACCATCGACTTCGATAAGGGCGCGGGAGCCGGTGGCGGCGATGAGTTCCTTGAGGCGGGCGATGCGGTTGAGGGTGTTGGGAATGAATTCTTGTCCGCCAAAACCGGGATCGACCGACATCAAGAGAACCATGTGGAGGTCGGCCACAATGTCGCGCAACATCTCGACGGGCGTCGACGGGTTGAGGGTGACGGCGGGGAGCATGCCGGCGTGGTGGATGGCCTCGACGGCACGGTGCAAGTGGCGGCATGCCTCAAAGTGGATGTTCATAATCGAGGCGCCGGCATCCTTGACGCGGTCAATCCATTTCTCGGGCTCGACAACCATCAGATGGACATCCAGAGGCTTGGTCGACAGTCGTGCGGCGGCCTTGATGACCGGAAACCCGAAAGAGATGTTGGGGACAAACACCCCGTCCATGACGTCGAGGTGGAGCATCGAGGCGACAGAATCGTTGACAATCTGAATCTGTTGCCCGAGGTTGGCAAAGTCGGCTGCAAGCAGTGAGGGAGCAATCTGTATCATAACATTTATTCAAATCAAGTAGCCTTGATTTGAAGTTTTAAGTTTAGAGGGTTTCGGGGTTTTGGGAGGCTGATTTGCGGTGGCGGATGATGTTGGCGGCAATGATGCCAATGCAGATGACGCCGAGGGCGATGCCGGCCCACGACAGGTAACTGTTGTATTGCTCCACCTTGTCATAGAGGTCGGCCAAAGGCACCGTCTTGCCAAGCCAGAAACCGAGGGCGCCGAGAATGGCGTTCCACAGCAGCGCGCCAAGACCCGTGAAAAGGATGAATTTGCCGATATTCATGCGCGCCAATCCGGCCGGGATGGAGATGAGTTGGCGCACGGCCGGAATCAACCTGCCAATGAATGTCGAGATGGCACCGTGGCGGTCAAAATATTTCTCGGCGTTGTCAACCTTTGCCTCGTCGATGAGGCAGGCGTGGCCAAGGTGGGAATTGGCAAAGCGATAGATTAGCGGGCGACCAATCCAAACCGACAGGTAATAGTTGATCAGCGCACCGACAATAGCGCCGGCCGTCGCAACAAAAACCACCCCAAACACGTTCATATCCCCCTTGGTCACAGCAAGATAGGCCGCCGGGGGAACGATAACCTCGCTCGGGAACGGTATAAAAGAACTTTCAACAACCATCAGCAGGAAAACCCACCAATAGTTGATGTTGGCCAGCACCCAGTCAAAGATGGCGGCCACGTCGATAATCGCCAGAGAAATCATTTTGAAATCGTTACAAAATCAGCCTACAAAGGTAGCAACTTTTTTCCAACCATCAAAGCCCCGAAATCACAAACCCGTCACAAAGCGCAGACCGCCACCTCTGTCAACTCGGTTTAGAGGCGCGGGGTCGGGAGTTTGACGCCGCGCCCGGTTTCTTCGACGGCGAGGGGGCCGACCCTCCCGTCTGCACCGGCGATTGTCTTTTACTTCTGTTTCAGGTCAAAAAACATAAACCGAGTTTTCAGTGGTTCATCCGGGTCCAGTTCCAGGAACTCCCTCTCTTCATCCTCGGTCTTATACAACAACTTGAACCCGTTCTTTTTATAGAAATTCAGCGTTCGGTCATTGTTGTAGGCGTCTACAACAATGAACCGGCAACCGGTCTTATTGTCTATCGAGCGGAACCATCCTTTTAAAAAATCTAAAATCTGACTACCGATATTGAATCCTTTCCCTTGGAATTCTGACGAGACACCTAAACGACCAATAAGGACAGCCGGATAGTTCAATCCACGTTTAGCGTTATTAATACCTCGTTGAATACGGTTCTTAGCAGAGCTTGCTATGAATCTTGCCTTAACACTATCATTAGACAAAGTTACAAGTCCCAGAATTTTAGATGGATCCTCTGTGTAAAGCCACGCATAGGTCCTTCCAAGCAATTCCTCATCAAAGAGGAACGCATCTTTTAAAAAGAAACTGTCAAGGTCATCGTCTTGACATGTAAAGGGTTCGCAATATTCTGCGAGTGCAGCCGTGTAGGGCTGCATCGCAGCATTGCTTTCAAGAGGGAAAACGTTTTCAATTGTCATTTCTTCTTATCCTTTGGCGGGAGGACAAACTCGCGCGATTTCTTAAGAAAGGCGGCGATTTGGGCCTCGCGCTCGGGGGAGAGGCGCGGGGTCGGGAGTTTGGCGTTGCGCTCTGCTTCTTCGACGAACGCGCGTGCCGACTCGCCCGTCAACACCGGCGAGGAGTTAATTGTCATTGCCATATCTTATACTTTTTTTTGGAATGCAAAATTACAATATCACGCTGATATATGCAACACGTTGGTTGTTAAAGGGTTTTAACGGGAGGGGTGGAGGGTGGAGGCGATGATGGAGTCGTCGACCGTCTCGGGGATGGTGATGTGATAGAAGTCGCCGTGGGTGTCGTTGAAGAGCTCGGCGGTCTCCATAGCGTTGGGGTTGCGGGCCCACGAGCGACGGGCAACGCCGCCCATTACGTCCCAGAGCATGGCCGAGCGCAGGATGCGGTCAACGCGCTCGCTGCCGTCGAGAACCATGCCAAAGCCGCCGTTGATTGCCTTGCCGATGCCCACGCCGCCGCCGTTGTGAAGCGCGACGAGGCTCATGCCGCGGGCACAGTTGCCGGCAAAGCACTGAACGGCCATGTCGGCCATGACGTTGCTGCCGTCTTTGATGTTGGCAGTCTCGCGGAAAGGCGAGTCGGTGCCGCTGACGTCGTGGTGGTCGCGGCCAAGCATAATCGGGCCGACTTCGCCGTGGCGCACCATCTCGTTGAATTTCAGCGCGATATTGAGTCGGCCGATGGCGTCTTGATAGAGTATGCGTGCCTGAGTGCCAACGACGAGGTTGTTTTTCTCGGCATCGCGAATCCAAACCCAGTTGTCCATATCCTGTCCGCGGCGCGTCGGGTCGATACACTCCA
>JAFLTK010000277.1 GCA_022511505.1 Muribaculaceae bacterium | reverse complement strand
CAAGAAATCATCGACCCCAACCGACGACAAGAAATAACCAACCGATGTTCAGCAGGCTTAGCTTCAAGTTGACAGGCGAAAGGTTATAAGGTTAAAAGAATGTTTTAGAGAGGAGTCTTTCTAAACTTCTAAACTAATAACTTAATAAACTTCAACTTGAGCATGCGAAAGTTGAATAATGCGAAAGTTGAATAATAAAGTGGCCGAAGAAAAGTCACCATCCGAGTTGCCCCAGATGGGGTTTTGGAGTCATGTCGATGCGTTGCGCGCCGTGTTGATTCGCGGCGTGATTGTCATCGCCGTGCTGACGGTCGTGCTGTTCATCTACATGCCCGATATTTTTGACACCGTCATTCTTGCGCCTTGCCACGGCGACTTTATCCTATATCGCCTTTTTGAGAAGGTAACCCACGCGTGGCCGTGGCTCCCGGAGTTTACGACCGAAGGCTTTGATGTCAAACTTATTAACATCCAGTTGGCGTCACAGTTTTTCATCCACATGTCGACGTCGGCGTGGCTCGCCATCGTCCTTGGGATGCCTATTCTGCTCTATCTGCTTTGGGGTTTTGTGTCGCCGGCGCTCTATCCGCGCGAGAAACGGGGTGTCAGACGCGCGTTCGCCCTCGGGTCACTGATGTTCTACCTCGGCGTCGCCGTCGGTTATTTCATCGTTTTCCCGGTCACGCTACGTTTCCTGGCTGAGTATCAGATAAGTGCGCAGGTACCTAACCAGATTTCGCTCGATTCCTACATGGACAACCTGCTGACGCTCATTTTGGTCATGGGCCTCGTGTTTGAATTGCCTCTGATTGCCTGGATGCTCGGCTCTATTGGACTGCTAAACCGCCGGTTATTCAACCGTTACCGTCGCCATGCCATCGTCTTTCTGCTCATCCTTGCCGCTTTCATCACCCCCACCGGCGACCCCTTCACACTGATGATAGTCTTCCTCCCCATCTATCTTCTCTGGGAAGCCAGCGCATTCCTCGTACCCCCGGCACCCGCCGCCGACAACAACGAGTAACCCGGCCCTGCCTCTTGGCTGTCGACGCCCTGCCGGCCTCTGATTTTTGTCCCCGGTAGGAGCCCGAAGGAACAGAAGAAGGTGCCTATGCCGCGGAGCGGCACGGATTTCAATATCCCCGTACATACGAGCGAAGCGAGTTGTGCGGGGTAAGCAACCACCTACTGAAAATCGTCCTGGAGGGACGAGATTTGGCGTTGATCTTAGGCTCGGTTGTGCAATATTGATAAAGATTGTCCCTCCAGGACAATTCCTTTAGGGAGCTCCTACCCCGCACTGCGCGCTGCGCGCTTGTACGGGGTTATTGAAATTAACATCGCTCCGCGTTGCTTATCTACTATGGATTCTGTTGAATTTGATGCGGTTGCCCTGCGAAAGGGCTAAACTAATTTGCACGACACAATTATTTGTATTATTTTTGCAAAAATTACGTTTAAACTTTGGTGTTATCCATCATTAAACGCATAAAAACAAGACCAACCGAATGAAAAACAACTAAAATTTCACGTATATGGCTGATATAAAGTGTATTGGTATTCTGACGTCGGGCGGCGACGCTCCCGGCATGAATGCGGCTATCCGCGCCGTCACCCGCTCGGCGATTTTCAGCGGCTTTAAGGTTAAGGGTATCTATCGCGGTTATCGCGGTATCATCACCGACGAAATTGTCGAGTTTAAGACCCAGAACGTGTCAAACATCATCCAAATGGGTGGTACAATCCTGAAGACGGCTCGTTGTAAGGAGTTTATGACTCCCGAGGGTCGCCAGTTGGCCTACGACAACCTCAAGCGCCACGGCATCGACGCCCTCGTTGTCATCGGTGGCGACGGCTCGCTGACCGGTGCACGCATCTTTGCCAACGAGTTTGACTTCCCCATTGTCGGTCTGCCCGGCACTATCGATAACGACCTCTTCGGCACCGACTCTACTATCGGCTATGACACGGCGCTGAACACCATCATGGAGTGCATCGACAAGATTCGCGACACTGCAACGAGCCACGAGCGCCTGTTCTTCATCGAGGTTATGGGTCGCGACGCCGGCTTCCTGGCGCTCAACGGTGCGATTGCAGCCGGTGCCGAGGCCGCCATCATCCCCGAAATCTCAACTGAGGTCGACCAGCTTGCCGAACTGATTCAGAACGGTTTCCGCAAGAGCAAAAACTCGTCGATTGTGCTCGTTGCCGAGAGCCCCGTCACCGGTGGCGCAATGGCACTCGCCGAGCGCGTTAAAAACGAGTATCCCGGCTATGACGTGCGCGTGTCGATTCTCGGCCACTTGCAGCGCGGCGGTTCGCCGACGGCATTTGACCGCATCCTTGCCTCGCGTATGGGCGCCGCTGCCGTTGACGCTCTGATGGAAGACCAGCGCAACGTTATGATTGGCTTGTCAAACGACGAAATCGTCTATGTGCCTTTCTTCAAGGCTATTAGAAACGAGAAACACGTCAGCCGCGAACTTCTCAACACCTTGCACCGCCTCTCGATTTAATGATTGAGATTCGCCAGATAGTAAAGAGTTATGACTCGCTGCGGGTGCTCGACGGCGTGTCGCTCGATGTCAACGACGGCGAGGTGCTCTCCATTGTAGGGCCGAGCGGCGCCGGCAAGACGACCTTGCTTCAGATTGTCGGCAGCCTCGACCGCCCCGACTCGGGCAGCGTGGCATACGACGGCGTCGATCTCAGCCGCATGAAGGGGCGTCAACTCGATACGTTCCGCAATCGCAACATCGGCTTCGTGTTCCAGTTCCACCAACTTCTCCCCGAGTTCACGCTCGAGGAGAACGTAGCTATGCCGGCTTTCATTGCCGGGACTGCGCGACGCGAGGCGATGGCTCGTGCTCGCGAGTTGCTTGATTACTTGGGACTTGGCGAGCGATTGGGACACAAACCGGCGCAACTCTCGGGTGGCGAGAGACAGCGTGCCGCCGTTGCGCGTGCGCTTATCAACCGACCGCGTGTAGTGCTTGCCGACGAGCCCTCGGGTAGCCTTGATACTCGCAACCGCGAGGAACTTCACCGTCTTTTCTTCGACCTGCGGCGCGACTTCGGCCAGACGATTGTTATCGTCACCCATGACCCGGAACTCGCCGCCGGCTGCGACCGAACGGTTGCCCTGCTTGACGGCCGCATCGAGAGCATAACTGTCAACACCCCGATGATATGAGGTATATAACGGCTTTATTATCAGCATTGTTACTCGTCTTAACGTCGTGCATCAACAGCGATACAATCGACGGCGAGGTTGTCCCGATGTTGACCGACATTGTTACCTTTGAAGGCAACAGTGGCGGCGGGGCAGTGTTCTCGTTCAACGCAAGCGAGGACTCGCCATTAGTCACCCTGACGGCCGACACACCGCTGTCGACCGACGACTTTACCGCCGGCAATCGCGTGTTGCTCTACTATCGACCAACCGCCGGCCAGGGCGTCTATGCCTCGGGGCCAATCTCAATTGTCGCTGCCGGGCCGGTCAACAACGGCGAGGTCAAGACAATATCGACCGCCGAGCTCGACGGCTGGGACGCCAATCAGGTGTTTGTTTATTCAATGTGGCGCAGCGGCGCGTATATCAACCTCCACTGCCGCCTGCCCTACTACAACGAGCCGCGCCGATTTGGCCTCGCAACGACGTCAGAGGCGCTAAAGCAGGAGATTGTCGACCTCTACCTGGTTCACCAACTGCCCGAGCCCGTCAACTCCCACGACCGCGCCTATTACGCGTCGTTTGACATCAGCGCCGTGTGGAGCCTTCGCTCGTGTCGCGGAGTCAGAGTACACGTTGCAAACAGCAATCTACCAAAAGACACTTTTGAATTTCTAAAATAAACATTTAACTACCTAATAATTAAGAAAATGGCAAACAACAATACACCCAAGCAGAACGAACTGAAAATCGAACTTCCCAACGAAGTTGCTGCCGGCCACTACAGCAACCTCGCCGTTATCGCCCACAGCGGCAACGAGTTCTACATCGACTTCATCGCTGTTGCTCCCAACATGCCTCAGGCCAAGGTTCAGAGCCGCATCATCATGACCCCCGAGAACGTCAAGAACCTCCTCTTCGCGCTCAGCGATAACGTCAAGAAGTATGAGCAGACTTTCGGCGAAATCGAGCGCAAGACTCCGCGCAACCAAGGCCCGGCCAACCAGGGAGGCATCCCCAACCCCTTCATCGGCGGCAAGGCATAAGTTGCCCTAAATCGAGTCTAAAATCCAACTGATTAGACATATATGGCAATTCGTCCCAACAATCTGACAATCTACAACACCTTGTCGCGCAACAAGGAGACTTTCACGCCGTTGCACCCCGAGCGGGTCGGCATGTATGTCTGCGGCCCGACGGTCTACGGCGACGGCCACCTTGGTCACGCCCGTCCGGCCATCACATTCGACATCCTGTTCCGCTACTTGAAATACCTCGGATACAAGGTGCGCTACGTTCGCAACATCACCGACGTCGGCCATCTTGAGCACGATGCCGACGACGGCGAGGATAAGATTGCAAAGAAAGCACGCCTCGAGCAACTCGAGCCGATGGAAGTGGTCCAGTACTACATGGGCCGCTACCACAAAGCGATGGAGGCCCTCAATGTGCTGCCCCCCTCAATCGAGCCACACGCATCGGGCCACATCATCGAGCAAATCGAGTACATCAAGAAAATTCTTGACTCGGGCTATGCCTACACGAGTCAGGGCTCGGTCTATTTTGACGTACCCAAATATAACCGCGACCATCCCTACGGCAAACTATCGGGTCGCAACATCGACGAACTTCTCGCTACCACCCGTGCGCTTGACGGCCAGGACCAGAAACGCAACCCGGCCGACTTTGCCCTGTGGAAAAAGGCTGCCCCCGAGCACATTATGCGCTGGCCGTCTCCATGGAGCGACGGCTTCCCCGGCTGGCACCTCGAGTGCTCGACGATGAGCGAGAAATACCTCGGCGAGCGGTTTGACATCCACGGCGGAGGCATGGACCTGATGTTCCCCCACCACGAGTGTGAAATCGCCCAGTCGGTTGCCCGCAATGGCCACGAGACCGTCAAATACTGGATGCACAACAACATGATTACCATCAACGGCAAGAAGATGGGTAAATCGCTTGGCAACTTCATCACTCTCGACGAGTTTTTCACCGGCAATCACCCGCTGTTGGCCCAGGCCTATAGCCCGATGACCATCCGTTTCTTCATCCTGCAGGCCCACTATCGCGGCACCGTCGACTTCAGCAACGAGGCGCTCCAAGCCGCCGAGAAAGCGCTGACCCGCATGCAGGAGGGCTACCGTCGCCTCCAGACACTCAAGCCGAGCGACGACTCCAAACTCCCGCTGATTGACCTCGCCGACCTCGCCGAGCGCTGTGCTGCCGCCATGGACGACGACCTCAACACCCCGATGGTTATCGCTACGCTCTTTGACGCTCTTAGACTTGTCAACCAGGTCAACGACGGCAAAGCCCGCGCAACCGCCGAGCAGATTGCCGCCCTGCGCGACCTCTTTGATACCTACATGGTTGATATTCTTGGCATTAAGCCCGACATGCTCGGTGCCGACGCCCAAAATGGCGAAAGCCTTAAGCCCTTTGAGGACGCCATGCAACTGCTCCTCGAGATTCGCGCCAACGCCAAGGCCAACCGCGACTGGGCAACCAGCGACCTTATACGCGACCGCCTCGGTGAAATCGGCTTCGCCATCAAAGACACCAAAGACGGCGTCGAGTGGTCCCTCAAAAAGTAAAATTATTTCCCTTTCTATCTCCGAGCCCCTGCTCCACGCTCCCGAGCAGGGGCTTTATAAGACATTCAACTGCAACTACTTTAAAATATAAACAAAAATGAAACGAAAGTACCTTAAAATCACTGCTATCTGCATTTCCATTGTACTTGCCATCGGCCTAATCACATTGGGTGTTATGTATTCAATCGTCTCGGGAAATGCCAACGGTAGAATCTATGACGACATAGCCGACATCCCCCATAATCGCGTTGGTCTTCTGCTCGCCACCTCCCCCGTGACACCCGCCGGTATCCACAACTACTACTTTGATGCTCGCATTCAGTCGGCCGACGAACTCTATAAAGCCGGCAAAATCGATTATATTATCGCCAGCGGCGGTAACTACGTCGGCCTCCACCCCAATGGCTGTGACGAGCCTCAAGCCATCAAAGATTCACTGGTCAACCGCGGTATCCCCGCCGAGCGCATCATCCTTGACTATGATGGTACCCGAACAATCCACTCCATCCTCAAGGCCCACGACGTCTATAACCTTGATAGCCTTACTCTTATTTCCCAGAAATTTCACAACGAGCGTGCAATCTACCAGGCCGATCACTTCGGGCTCCACACCATCGGCTACAACGCCACCACGCCACCAATCCCCCAAGTTCGCACAAAAAACATCATTCGCGAGATATTCGCCCGTCCCCGCATGTTCCTCGACCTCCTCACCGACAGCCATCCCCAATTCCGCGATACCATCAATTCGATACCACCCGTCAATCCGATAACACCTACCTCCGGTGACTTTGTCGACATCCGTTCAACCGTCAATCTAAATATCTATAAGCCAAATTATTCAAAGATAGACCTCACCTGCATCAATCGCCCAAGCAAACAAAATGACTCTATTATAATGATGATTGGAGCCGCCTATACCGGAAAATGTTTAAAAGAGTTTGACCACACAAATATCATGGGTAGCCATGCCTCCAAAGGCGAATTTTTCGAGAATCCAATCGGGAGCCGGGCGACCGGAACGTTCACTTACTCAGATGGAACGCCGGCATTCCACTACAAAGGAGACCAGAACGCTATACTCCAGACGGCCGCTGCGCGTGGCGGTTGCGGCTTTGTGCAAGATATGCTAATCCACGAAGGCAAAATCGTGCCACACACTCGCCCCGGTTCTTCCACATGTCACTTCCGCGCCTTGTGCCTGCTTGACGGCGACATCGTTGTGGTCGACTCAAAAGAAAACGTCAATTTTGACTTCTTTCTCAAATGCCTGACAAGCCTTGGCGTAACCGAGGCCATCTATACCGACATGGGAGACGGCTGGAACTACTCGTGGTATCTCGAAAACGACGGTTCGGTCCGCGAAATCCATCCCACGCCGGGAGAATATTCCTCCAACTGGCTCGTCTTCTACAAATAACTAAAATAGGGTGTCGCAAAACTTTATCCTTTTGCGACACCCTATTTTGCCCCGTAAATCGTGTACCCGGCTCGCCAAATCACCCGTTTTTTTACAGAACGAGAGAAAAAAGATTGACAAAAATTTGCATATCTCAAAAAACCTCACTACCTTTGCATCGCAAATAAGGGGTATTAGCTCATCCGGCTAGAGCGCGACACTGGCAGTGTCGAGGTGAGCGG
>JAFLTK010000276.1 GCA_022511505.1 Muribaculaceae bacterium | reverse complement strand
ATATCTCGAGTTGCATCCGGGTATATTCGTCTTGCATCGGGTCGTCGGCCGCGCATAGGTGGCTGAAAATCGACCGAGGAGAGACAGCATTTTGCGATGTCAACATTTCCAACAACTCGGGCATTTCGCTTTCGATGAAACCGAGGCGGTGCATACCGGTGTCGAGTTTAATGTGGACGGGGTAATTGGTTATGCCATAACGACGCGCCTCTGAGATAATGCGCTGAAGCATCCCAAAACTATAAATTTCGGGTTCTAAACGATTGTTGAACAACGCTTTGTAGTTGTCAACCTTAGGGTTAAGCACCATTATAGGCATAGTGATGCCGGCGTTGCGAAGGTCTACTCCTTCATCGAGTACGGCGACGGCAAGGTAGGCCGCGCCCTGGGCCTGAAGTGTCTTGGCAAGTTCGTAAGAGCCGGCTCCGTAGCCCGAAGCCTTTACCATGCAGACGATTCCGGTCGACGGTTTCAATCGCGCGCGATAAAAATTGTAGTTGTGAACAAGGTTGTCGAGATTGACATGTAGCACCGTCTCGTGACGTCGCCCTTCGAGCATCTCGAGAATCAACGGGAAATCAAACTCGGGTGCGCCTTTTATTAATATGAGTTGGCTACTGAAATCGTCGGGCCCAAGATTGCTGATAAACTCAGCGGTTGATTTAAAAAAGCAAGCATCGCCATCAAACAGCCCGCTGTAGGCCGAGATCTCCTCTCCTATTCCAATAACCCGCTCCACACCGCGGCATTTGAGCATACGGGCAACTGCCGCATAAACCTCGGCTTGGCCCGTTGCCTCGTGCATCAAGTCACTGAGTATGATAGTTTTAGCGAGCGAATGGTTATCGTGTCGTGCCATAAAATCGAGCGCCGGTGATAGCGAATGGAAATCAGCTGTATATGAATCACTGATTATCAGACAGTTGTTAACACCTTCAATGACATCAAGGCGAGTGTCAACAGGAGTCAAGCGTGAAATCCGCTCGGCAATGACATCGGGCGCGATGCCGAGCAAGAGCATAACCGCGAGACATTGGATGCTATTATTTATCTCAATGCTTCCGGCAAATGGCAGCCTGTAACTATACTCTCTGTCGGCATAGCGGTAGCCAATGATGGTAACACCATTCTGATGCTCGATATTGTTGACGCAGACCGTCGCCTGAGGGTTCTCAGTCGACCATGTGAATGAGTTCCCTAAGTAGCCGGAGTCTTGAATAGCCCTGACAATCACGGGGTCGTCAGCATTATATACTATTGATTGACATTCTTTTAGCAACTTTGCTTTCTCCCCGGCCTTTTCTTCTTGAGAGGCAAAACCGCCATCGTGTTCATCGCCAAGGTTGGTAAAGACGCCGATGGTTGGCTGTATTATTCGTTCCAAGACGGCCATTTCTCCCGTCTGCGAAATGCCGGCCTCAATGATAGCGAGGTTGGTGCCGCGGTTCATTTCCCATATCGACAGAGGGACACCAATCTGTGAATTATAACTACGCGGCGAGCGAACGATGTCAAATGTGTCTCTTAGAAGTAAAAACAGCCACTCCTTAACGTATGTTTTGCCCGCACTGCCGGTTATTCCAATGACTGGGATGTCAAACTGCTCGCGGTGGACGGTAGCAATCTTTTGAAGCGCCTCAACAGGGTCGCTAACAACCAGAAAATCGGCATCTATTATGTCAGCGACATCTGCCGGAATATGGTCAACGACGAAATGACGGACTCCACGGTCATACAGTTGGCGAATGTATCGATGACCGTCGCCGGTATCGGTCGTGATGGCAAAAAACAACGTGTCGCCCGGGTTAGACAACGAGCGACTATCGGTCAGCAACGTCGTGATGGCGTCAGAACCGTTTACCGTTTTGCATATTCCAAGAATTGAGGCTATGTCGTTTAAAGTGTAACTCATCGATTATAAGGGGCGATTAGCGCGTCAATGATTTTGCGGGTATTCTCAGGTGCATCTTTTAAGAGCAAGGCGGCGATGCGGTTGACGTCGACTTTCAATCGAGCAATCAAATCGTCTGATGCCGATTGCGGTCGGTGGGAAAGTCGTGCCGTCAGAGCTCGACACCGTTCTGCAAAGTTAATAGTTTCGGCCGACATATACCGCATGCAAAGGTGGTCAAAAATGTATCTGACTGCAATCTCGGCGGGATGCTTGAGGTCATCGGCATAGAAACGGTAATCACGAAGGTCATCGTTAAGTATCTCAAAAGCAGGGAAATAGAATACAGTGCCGCCCATTTCAGTAACGATTTGGTCGGCGGCAAGCAGCAACGTGGCCTTTGAGAGCATATTGCCATGCAGCGTGTAGGCAGTATGGCGCACGGGACTGACCGTCAGCACTATCTTCAAGTTCGGGTTCACGGTTCGTGCCATTGTTATGGCGCTGCGCATGGCCTCAACACACTCGTCAAGCGTCAACGTTTGCTCCACAAAATGACTTGCCGGCAACCGGTGGCAATTGGCAACCGGTTGACCGTCAGCGCGATGGACATAGACATGATTTGAACCAAAGGTCAGAAACAGGACCGACGCACGTTTCAAAAAAGCATTTGCCTCACGGATGGCCCCCTCGGTGGCCGAAAGCACCTCGGATGGGTCGGCCGATGAAAACGAGCCGTGAAAATCCAACGAATGATAGACACCGTCGTCGGCCGTCCGGACCAATTTGGCGACATCGGTCGGGTAAGTTAAAGTAGCTATATTTGAGATTGCACGACTGATACTCAGTGGATTAAAGAGTATCCCGACAGGGTTAACCGACGTGTCAAACAGTCGCTCGGTCAACATTCGGCCCATGTTGTCGCTGAAACAGGAGCCCACGAGCATAACGGGCGTTGCGTGGGAAATAGTCAACTCGCGGTTGCCGCGCGGCTGCTCAATCTCGGTGCGTAACTTTATCGACTGCATGACCCGTAAGTAATCAATACATCTGATAGTCAACCGAAAGCACCTGGAACTCGGTGCGGCGATTTATTTGGTCGGCTATCGCCTGGTCTTCAGGTGTCAGCTCCTCGATAAACTCCTCATTGAGCACGTCGCCCTCTTTGAACTGGGGAAACTCGCGAGCAATGCGCTTGGAGACAGTCTTGGGACGAGACTTTCCGTAGCCCTGGTTTTGCAGACGGTCGGGTTGGATGCCTACAGAGATGAGGTAGTCGATTACCGACTGGGCGCGGCGACGCGACAGGTTGATATTATATTCTTCAGAGCCCCAGCGGTCGGTGTGCGACGCCATCTCTATTGTGATATTAGGGTTGTTTCTGAGCATCTCGGCGAGCTCGTCGAGCGCCTCTTTTGATTCTGGCCGCAGTGTCGCTTTATCGAAGTCATAGAAAATATTTTCAACAATATTGGGCTTTGAAATCGAGGCAAGGATAAAGTCGATGGCATAGTCGGCATCCTCCTCGGCGCTATCAGACGTAAATTCCTGTTTTGCATTCAGATAGCCCTTGGCACCGGCGAGCATGACGTAGGAAACGCCGCGCTCGAGCGGGAACGAGAACGAGCCGTCGTTTCGAGCGACCGCTTTCTGGTTGCTGCCGTCGTTGCCAACGATTCTGATGACGGCATTGGGAACCGGTTCTTCATCCTTGTCGAGCACCCATCCCGAGATGGTAATCTTCAAATCGGGCAACTCAAATGAATAGATGTGGTCATATCCGCGGCCGTCGCCTCGGTTGCTGCTGAAAAAGCCGGCCTCAACGCCGGGGCGCTCGTAGGTGATACCAAAGTCGTCTCCCTCGCTGTTGATTGGCGCACCCATGTTTTGCACCGTCCACTCGCCCGAGGGTTGCAACGTCGCCTTAAAGATGTCGAGACCGCCGAGGCCGGGATGGCCGTCAGACGAGAAGAAGAGTATCGAGTCGCTCAACGCGTATGGGAACATTTCGTCGCCGGGGGTGTTTATCGCCTCGCCCATGTTTTCAAGCGAACCGGCGCGCTCCTTGAGGTTGATGCGCCAGATGTCCTTGCCGCCAACGCCGGGCATGTCGCTCGTGAAATATAGCCACGTCCCCGAGGGAGACACAGCCGGGTGGCCGTAGGATGCCACGGTGTCGGGAATGACGTCAAATTTCACCGGGGCGCTCCACTGTGCCTCGCTGCGTGTCGAGGTGTAGATTTCAACGCCGGTGTTTGACGACGGCGAGCGGCGAGCCTTGGTCAGATACATCATCGAGCCGTCGGGCGAGAATGACATGATACCTTCGTCCATCTCCGAGTTCAGTTCACCCTCAACAGCCTCGGGCTTGGTCCACTCGCCTCGCTCGTTTTTCTTCACCATCCAGATATCGCTTTTTTTCATTCCGGTGATTTCACTGCGGTTGTCGCCGGTAACTTTCTCATTGGTAGTGGTATAGTAGAGAATATCGCCGTTAAACATTGGCGAAAAGTCGGCACGACGCGAGTTGATGAATTTTGGCTGTTTGACTACATAGCGGGTCTTGTTGCGCTTCAGTTCGGCAGCGGTCGACGCCCCTTCGAGTCCCTTTTGAGCCATGACATTGTCGGGTGTCATCTCGAGGAACAGTTCATATTCTTTAACAGCCTGAGCATACTTGCCGTCGGCGTGCAATTGCTGGGCAAGGAAAAGATGGGCGGTAGAGTCGGGATAGCCGTAGCGGATGGCGTTTTGATAGGCGGCGGCAGCGCGTGCGGCCATTCCGAGGCGAGAGTAACATTCGCCCATTTTGAAGGCGACCTCGCCACGCGCGGGACGCTCCTCGCGCTTGGTCATCTTGTTGTAGACCTTGCGATAGGTCTTTGAGGCGTCAAAATATTCGCCTCGAGCCATCTGCTCGTCAGCCACGCTTAATTTTGCGCCGCCACAGCCTGTCAGCACAAACATTGCCGCCACGACCGTTAATAATATCTGATAGAAAGAGAGTTGTCTCATTGCATGATGTTAAGGGCACGAAAAACAACCCGCGCCCGATTAATACCTTAATATATTAACGCACCATGTCGCCGTTTATTGCATTAGTTGGCATCATTCATCGCGCAGTTTCTATCAGCGACAGGAAACGGCCCGCGTTATTCTCCTTCTTCAATGCCTTTAGCAACTTGCGGTCGATGACACCGACCTCAACATACTCCAGTCGTGGCTTGAGCCTTGAAAGTGCTTGATGCGCACCGCCGACGGTCGTATCAATGATGTGCCGCGAGACATCGCTGAAAATTTCCAACCAAAGCCGACGACGAGCCTCTACCGGCCACTCCTCGCCCGCGGCAATCTCCACCGGAAGCGACGGCCGCGCCAACACTCCACGACCTATCATCACGCCGGCGGCCGCCGTGAATCGTTCGGAAATCTGATTAAAGTCTTCAATCGTTTGAATATCACCGTTATAATACAATGGGTGTCGACACTGCGCTAATATTTCGCCAAAGGTATCAAAGTCAATGCCGCCCCTGTAGCCATCGGCGGCGCGGCGAGGATGCACGATGACTCGCGTCAACCTCATCGCGTTAATCTGCTCCATAGCCGGGCGCCATTCATCGAGAGTGTTCACCCCGGGGCGCATCTTGATGGAGAAATTGCAATCGGGATACCGGTCGATGACATCGGCGACCTCGGCGAGGAGCGCCGCGTTGCCAACTACGGCCGCGCCGCGACCTTTGCGCGTTTGCAACGGAAACGGACATCCCATGTTCAAATTGACCTCGCTGTAACCTGAGGCTGTAAAAGCATCAATGATTGCTGTCAACTCCTTGACATCGCGGAAAATAGCCTGAGGCACGAGGTCGACGTTGTGGTTAGCCGCCGGGTCTATGTCGCGACGGTCGCGTGGACGAACAACCCCATGCTCAACCCGCGCAAACGGCGCGAAATAGGTCAGCGATAACCCATAGCGAGCCATCACGCAAGCGTGAACACAGCGCCAAACAGCGTCGGTAAACCCTTGAAGCGGCGCGATTAAGATGTCAATAGCATTCATAATTACTCACTTCTGAGACGCGAATGGATATATTTTGCCAATCCGAAGAAATAACGGCGGAAGCCCGGCTGATAGCCAAGCAGACGGTCGAACCACGCCAATCGTCGGCTGATAAATTTCACCGCCGCGCCACAATAGACTGATGCAAACAGCGTTCCGATGCCCACAATGTTCCATCTCCATTCACCGAAGAACAGGAGCATCGCCGCGGTCGCGGTTGCAACGAGCGCCACATCGACATATATCTTCATTGTCCCAAACGGACGTCCGGTTCGTCGCGACAATGCGGCGGGAAGACCCTCGCCCGGCATCGTTATCGACCCGCACCTTATCTCCATAGCCACCCCGACGGCCATAATCGTACTACCGACAATCATGGCGAGAAGTTGCCACCAAAGACCGTCGGCAACCAAGCCCGAGGTCAGAACCATCGATGCGTCAATCAGCACACCAAAAACCACACCAATAAAAAGTTGCAACAACTGCACGGGATGAAACTGTCGACCTAAGACGACAATCTGACACGCTACGAGGATGACATTCAGGATGTTGGTGTACATTCCAAGCGACAACTCCGGCGCCATACCGGCCTCACCGGCCAGCGTAAAAGCGTATGGCGCCGACGAGATAACGCTACTGCCCAGACACGAGCGAATACATATCGCCACACCAAGCGCCAGAAAAAACAGCGACACCAACAGAAGCAGATGTTGCCACGCAAAACTGATAAATTTCTCTTTCTCTAAAACAATACTTTTCATTACCGCTAAATTTCGCCACAAAATTACAAAAAATCTTGATACCCTTCTGTAACCCAACATTAACAACAATAACAACAACAATAACAACATTATTTTTGCGGGGTCAAAGTTTTTTTGTAATTTTGCCGTGATAAAACCTCCAGCAAAAAGCAATGCTACAAAAAATAAACGACTTGAAGGCTCGCATCGAGAGCCTCTCTGCCCAGAGCCACGCCGAGGTTGAGGCGTTGCGCATCCAGTACCTTAGCAAGAAAGGCGAGGTGTCGTTGCTGTTCAACGACTTCCGCAATGTTGTTGCCGACCAGAAACGTGTCATCGGCCAGGCTCTCAACGAGTTGAAGAATCTCGCCACCGACAAAATCAACGCCTTGCGCGAGCAACTTGAGACGGCCGACACAGGCGCCGGCAACGTTGACCTGACCCGCTCGGCGGCTTCACTGCCCGAGGGTTCGCGTCACCCCCTTATGCTCATCCGCGACCGCATTACCTCGATTTTCGGCCGCCTTGGCTTCTCAATTGCCGAGGGTCCCGAGATTGAGGACGACTGGCATGTCTTCTCGTCGCTTAACTTTGCCGATGACCATCCTGCACGCGACATGCAGGACACATTCTTTATACCGCGCCACCCGGACGTGTTGTTGCGCTCCCACACCTCGTCGGTCCAGTCGCGAGTCATGGAGAAGACCCAACCGCCAATCC
>JAFLTK010000275.1 GCA_022511505.1 Muribaculaceae bacterium | reverse complement strand
TTCCGTCGCCTGTCGTCAGCAATTCGTCATCAGATTTGAAATAACCATCCCAATTAGCGGTGGTGCCCTTTTGATCGGCAAAGATAAAAATTTGTCCGGTGCCGTTATCCGGGGCTAATTCATTTGGAAACGCTTTGCGAAGGTCTTCAATTGTAGCGTGGGGATACATCACCATATAGGCATGCATGATACCAAGCGACGTGCGGTTTTGGGCTTTACCGTAAACCCTTATTTTATTTGCCATTCAGTCGTTATAATTATTGATTATTCATTATCGTCTTCCTCAAACGAGACTTTGAGGTCGGGCTCGGTTTTAACCATATCACACAACAAGAGAATCGCTGTTTCACGGTCAATATCCAAGGCCTCGGCCAAAGCGAGCAGGTTGTATACCTCGCCGGCTGTCAACACTCCGTCACAAAGCACCATTTGCATAAGCGCTTGATAGACTTCGCCTGTCTCATCAGAGTCAACTTTCTCGGCATGTTTGACTGCATAGGTCGTTGCCGCTTCGGGTGAAAGATTCTGGACCTCCACAATAGCGGCTGTCATATATTTTTGAAAATCCTTTTCAGGGATTTCAAATGCTTCTGCGATTTCATCGGCGGTGATACGTTCTACTTCGCTGTATTCGCCGTCAGCCCAAATGGCGGCTGCCAACAAGGACGCTATGGTATTTGGTTTTGTTATCATTTGAATAAACGTTTTAAACGGTTTACAAGAGAGTTCTGCGCTTTACGGGCTTTGGCCATACGTTCGCATATAGCCTTGCCCTCTTTGGTGCGTTTGTCAACCTTCCCGTTCTTGGTTCGCTTGAGTGTTGATTGAGTCTTCTTTGCCGCACCTGCTCTCGATGCGCGGGCTTTTGCCATTCGGGCGGCAATTTCTTTACCTTCCTTGGTGCGCTTGTCGACCTTTCCCGACGCTGTCTTTTTTACTGCCATAAAATATATTGTATTTATTTGTCGATTTCATCAACAAGTTTGCTCCCAAACTGGCGAGTTGTCCATTTGGGGTCATATTCAAAACCGATAGATTCGGCTATCTCTCTGAGAGCACCCTTGGTGTTGTCATACACACGATAGGACTCGATTGAGCCTGTGTCGCGTTTTGTGATGGTGTATTCACCGATTTCAGCGATTTTTCCATCGCCATACTCTTTGATGAGTTTAGAACCGAATTGTTGGGTTGTCCAGTTCGGGTCATACTCAAATCCTACAGTCTGAGCACATTCACGCAGTGACCCTTTCACGTTGTCGAAGATTTTGCACACGCGAACGGTGCCCGAATCTTCAACGGTGATGATGTATTCACCTGAAATTGCTGATTTCTTTGCCATATTCTTTAGATTTTTAAAATTGTATAGTCAAAGTTGATATTGTCGATTAAGGTTTTATCCCAGATTAAACGATAAGAACCGTCTAAGAGGAACGGTTTATGGTTCTTAGCTGTGGCGGGATTACCTTGCCAGTCCATTCTGCAGGCTCCTATCTCCCTATTGCCCGACATCGAGAATGAAGCACACACGGCATCGATTTTCGGTTCCCGAATGTAAGCCGAGTCATTGGTAAGGAAGACGGCCAAGCCATTCTTTACGTTTGGAAATATATTCTTGATGAGTTCAATCCTGCGGACGTCTTTCCAAAAATCATAGCGTCGAATATCCTGTGCCGCATGATTTTTTAATATTTCCATACCTTTTATTAATTCCCCAAATCTGACGTGGTCTCTGATTACTCTTTTGGTAACGTACTTCAGCTCAATAGGCACGTATTCACTGCCACGTCTCACCACTATATCAATTCTCATGTTGCTGTCCCAGTCATAGCCTTTGAGAATGTCGGTGTTTTTGGTTGGCAAAAAATATTCTGATTCCACGTCATCATATTTTTGCGTCATGCTTAGGTATATAGCAAGTTGCATCTGGAAATCAAATTCATTAAACAACAGTTTGTTTTGTTGTTTAAGAAAGTTCCGGATGTCACTTTCTATATTGTTAATAAGATTGGGATTGAATCTCACTAAATTGCAGTTTGTCCTAGGACATCTAATGCTCTATAGACCCCTCCTGATTCGAGCAGTTACAAAAAAAGCGTGAGAGTCTGTACCTGTTGCTCGTTCTACATTTTGAGGCTCTCGCATTGCCCATTGGAGTTGAACGAGCAACGATGCAAGGGCCTCACGCAAATATGTATATATAGACATAAGCAACACGTCAGTGTCAGTTACGCTAAATAAACATATCTACACAGACCGTCCACCATTGCCACATTCTTGACTCCAATAAATGAAACTTGCGAGATTTCAAAATGTCAAGAATGAGCGTAAGTAAACGCCTTGATGTCAGCATACCCTCCCTCAATTAGCCCATATCGAGCCCTTGCAGGTGATATACCAGCGCAAAGTTAAGCATAATATTTATTAAATCAAAATAAAAAACCGAAATTTACGAAATTTCTGTTGGTAAAAATTCTAAAGATTCCAAACGATGAATCGAGGCCCGTTTGGGAAAGGCCTTATTTTGGGATTATATCAATGAGGAGCACAAGGCGTTGAGGAGTGGTGTATCTGACGATAACTTCAAACATTTCTGAGGTTAGCGGCGGAGTTTTTTGATGAGGGTGGCGAGGCTGTATTGGCCTTTGCGGGCGGCGGTGTGCTTCCAGTCGATGGCGTGGGTGGGGCAGACGTGGTAACAGTTCAGGCAGAAAGCGCAGGTGTCGCCCCACGCCGGGCGACCGGCTTCCATGCTGATGTTGGAAAGCGGGCAACTGTCGGCGCACTTTCCACAACAAACACATCGATTGTCGACGTTAAAGTGCCGGGGCGCAACTTGATAGCGCATGAACCACGGGTAGACGACGCGTGTCTTCAGCCACGGGAAGGAGCCGCGAATGACGTCGGTGGCCGGAGTGCCTTTAAGTATCAGCGCGGCAATTTCGGCAATGCGTTTGGGCGCATGTTCAATCTTGCCGAGCGCTTTCGGCTCAGGGTCGATGTCAAAGCCGGCCATGGTGACGTAGGTGTTGGGCATCTGAACGGTGAACGCGCCCATCGGCTTCATGCCGCGAGCACCGACGAGTTTGTCAAACGTTCGGTCGGCATAACCGGCATCGTCGCCACAGGTTGCAACCATCCAGGTCGGCGTCCCGGTCGGTACACCGTCGATGCGCTCGATGACACTTTTGACAACAGGTGGTACGCCCCACGAGTAGATTGGGAAAATCCATATCAATCGCTCGCCGTCGGCAAGCGTGACCTCCGGGTTGTCATAGAATTTGCGGTCAATGCGGGTGAGCCGCTCGTTCATCAACGTCGACAGTCGCGAGGCCACGAAGCCCGAATTGCCGGTACCTGTAAAATAGATAATCATCTGATTGTCACTTGGGTTGCTCCAAAGCCATATTCGCGGAACGATGCGTCCTGAACCTGATGGCCTTTGTAGCGGTGGTTAAGTTCTTTGGTGATTGCCTGGCGAAGGACGCCCTCGCCCTTGCCGTGGATGAATACAATTTTCTGGCCGTGGTTCTTGAGGTTGGTGTCCATGACGCGGCGGAACTCGTCGATTTGCAGATTGAGCATATCGGCAGCCGAGAGGCCGCGGATTGAGTCGACAAGTTCGGTGATGTGAAGGTCGACCTCGATGATATCGCCCTTTGATTTGTGGTTGGGGTGACGCTTGACGGGTCGGCGGCTGGGGCGCATGTCGGCCTTCTTTTTGTCGTTGAGTTCTTTCTCGAGTTTGGGGGCGTCGATGGCAACCGGGCGCTGAACGGTGTCGTCCTTGACAATGTCAATGGCGATAACTGGGGTATCAAAATAGAGGTGCTCGCGGAAGCAGTGGAGTTTGTTGAACTTTGTCACATCGAGTTTATACTCGGCGGTCACTGCAGGCTTCATTTCAAAAGGTTTGTCGCGCTTGAATGCAAAATATTGAACGGCGATGCGCTCAAGCGATGGCAAATCTTCGCGCAACAGTTCGCCGAGAAGAAGCTGGATATTCGGCTCAACAGTGCCGGCATATCTGAGGGTCCAATCGTTGTCAAAACGGCTGCGAGAAAGGAAACTGAAATATAGATAGTAGTTGGAGTCGTTGACAAGGTAGGTGTCAAACGTGGTGGTTGACAGCGTTTTAATGTCGCGTGGCTCAAAGGCGAGTGTTGCGCTGATTTTGTTGCCATAGTCGGTTTCTTCGATATCTTCGGGGAGCGGCTGTTCTATCGGTTTTTCGATAACCTTTGGCGTGTCGGCGCTGAGTCGTGAGGCTGGTGGAGGTGGAGTAACCTGCTCGGCGGGCGTCACCACAACACATTCTTTCACCAAAACCGGCGTCTCAAAGCCATCCTCGTCAACGTATGCAATGTTGCCTTCAATTCTGACTACACGGCCGCCGCCAACGGCATTAAGATAGCGAACGATATCTCCTTTTTTCATAATTCTATCTATGGTTTTTCGGTTGTTATTTAAGATTGAGCTTTTCGGCGAGGAATCGACCGGTGTAACTCTCGGGGCACGCGGCAATCTGCTCGGGAGTACCGGTTGCAACAACGTTTCCACCGCCGTTTCCGCCTTCGGGACCCATGTCGATGATATAGTCGGCACACTTGGCAACATCGAGATTGTGCTCGATGATGACAACGGTGTGTCCGGCCTCGATAAGTCGGTTAAACGAGTCGAGGAGGGTATTGATGTCGTGGAAATGTAATCCGGTTGTCGGCTCGTCAAAGATGAAGAGCGTTGGCTGCACCTTTTCCATGCCAAGGTAGTAGGCGAGTTTCACGCGCTGGTTCTCGCCGCCCGAGAGGGTTGACGAACTCTGGCCAAGTTTGATATAGCCGAGGCCAACGTCCTGAAGCGGTTTCAGTCGGCGCGCTACGGCACGGGCTGTACGGTTTGACTCATCTTCATTGAAGAACGCAATTGCTTCATCTACAGTCATGTTAAGGATGTCATAGATGTTCTTATGGCGATACTCGACCTCAAGGATGTCACGTTTGAAACGCTTGCCGTGACACTCGGGGCACGGGATGTTGATATCGGCCATAAACTGCATTTCGATGGTTATCGACCCTTCGCCCTTACACTCCTCGCAACGACCGCCCTCGGTGTTAAAGGAGAAATAGGAGGGACCGAATCCCATCTGCTTGGCACTCTGCTGCTCGGCAAAAAGCTGACGCACTTCATCGTATGCCTTCAGATAGGTCGCCGGATTGGAGCGAGAGGAGCGGCCTATAGGGTTCTGGTCGATAAACTCGACGTTCTTGATGCGTTTAAAGTCGCCACTCATCTCCATATAGGCTCCGGGAGCGTCGACGGCGAGGTCAAGTTGGCGAGCCATCGAGCGATACAGAATGTCACGAACAAGTGTCGATTTGCCTGAGCCGCTGACACCGGTGACAACGGTCATTACACCGAGCGGGAAGGCTACGTCGATATTCTTGAGATTGTTTTCGGTCGCCCCGGCGAATTTGATTGAATCACGCCAGCGTCGGCGACTTGTGGGGACCGGAATCGACCGTTTGCCGGAAAGGTAGGCAAGTGTGTAACTATCGGGTGCCGAGTCAAGATGCTCAAAATCACCTTGATAGATAATATTGCCACCATTACTGCCCGCTTCGGGGCCGACGTCGATGATATAGTCGGCCGCGCGCATGATGTCCTCATCGTGCTCAACAACGACAACCGTGTTGCCAATTCCCTGCAGTCGGCGCAAAACGCCGATAAGTCGCTGGGTATCACGCGAGTGTAAACCAATCGACGGCTCGTCAAGGATATACAAAGACCCTACGAGGCTGCTGCCGAGCGACGTCGCGAGATTGATGCGCTGGCTTTCGCCGCCCGAGAGCGATGACGACAGGCGGTCGAGGGTCAGATAGCCAAGGCCAACCTCGTCAAGGAACTGAAGGCGGTTTCCAATCTCGGTCAACAAGCGCGCCGCAACTCTCGCATCGTGTTCGTTAAGAGTCAGATTGTCAAAAAATTGTCGCAAATCGCTGACCGGCATCGAAACTAACTCGGTTATCGTCTTGCCACCGACCTTGACGTAGGCCGCATCGGGACGCAACCGGCTTCCGTGGCACACGGGGCAGGTCGTTTTTCCACGATATCGCGCCATCATCACGCGATATTGCACCTTGTACTGATTTTCTTCAACCATCTTGAAGAAACCGTCGATACCGGTGAAATTCCCGAAACCGTGCCACAGGATATCTTTCTGTTCCTGAGTCAGTTCGCGATACGGACGATGGATGGGGAAGTTGGCTTTATCGGCCACGGCAATTAATGCGCGTTTCCATTCGCTCATTTTGTCACCGCGCCAGCAGGCAACGGCATCCTCATATATCGAGAGGCCGGGCTGAGGAACGACAAGACGCTCATCGATGCCCAATGTCTTTCCAAACCCTTCACACTTGGGGCATGCGCCCATCGGGTTGTTGAAGTTGAACATCTGGTCGGTTGGCTCTGTGAAAGACATACCATCTGCCTCAAAACGTTTAGAGAAAACGCGTCGCTCGACAGAGCCGTCCTCGGTCCACACTCTGAGGACACACTCGTCATGCCCCTCAAAATAGGCCGTTTCAACCGAGTCGGCAAGGCGGCTACGCTCGTCATCATCCTCTGAGACAACAAGTCGGTCAATCAGCAACTCATAGCCGGCGAGCGATTTAGGTGAATTGCCGTCAGAGAGCAAGTCGGCAATCACGGTGAAATTACCTTTCTTGTCAACAAGTCGCGAATATCCTGCCTTGGAAAATACATCAAGTTGCGACTCAATGCTGCGACCTTCGGGCACTTGTATCGGAGCCGACAGCGCGATGCGCGTATTCTCCGGGTAACTCCAAGCCTCGGCAACAACATCGTCTACGCTATCCTTCGTCACCTCGCGACCGCTGACGGGGGAGAACGTGTGCCCGACGCGCCCGAAAAGCAACCTGAGGTAATCGTAAATCTCGGTCGACGTCCCGACGGTGCTTCGCGGATTGCGAGTGTTAACTTTTTGCTCTATGGCAATTGCGGGCGGCAACCCTTTAATCATGTCACACTCGGGCTTGGACATTTTGCCCAGAAACTGGCGAGCGTAGGCGCTAAGGCTCTCAACATACCGCCGCTGTCCCTCGGCATACAGCGTGTCAAAAGCAAGCGATGATTTACCCGAGCCCGAAAGCCCGGTTATAACCACCAACTTGTTGCGAGGAATTTCCACATCAACATTCTTTAGATTGTTGACGCGCGACCCCTTTATATATATAGATGTATTAGAACTCATTATTCAGAGAGATTTTTTTGCTACATTCTGTTTAGCAAAAACCGTGCCGAACACGTCTTTTTATTTCATAAACACAAAATAAACTGCCAATATCAAGCACGCAAAAGCGGCAAAATGGTTCCACTGAAGCGATTCGCCTTTGAAAAACACAATCGTGAACAGCGTGAATACAACCAGCGTTATCGCCTC
>JAFLTK010000274.1 GCA_022511505.1 Muribaculaceae bacterium | reverse complement strand
GAATTTAGGTCCCCTTGCAGCGGCGTTCATTCTACCGCCCTGCAAGGGGCTCCCTCTGTCTACCCGCCGGCCGGCGTGTTTCCTCGCGATTAGGAGGTTTGAATTAACAGTGGAAAGTGTTAAAAAGCGATAAATAGGGCACGAATGGTTGCACGGGTTGGGAATAATGCTTATTTTTGTAGAAATTGGGAAGAAGGCCGATTAAACCAACCGAAGTTGGTGCGGTCTAACGTTAAAAATATTTATCTTTTTATATAAAGGAACGATGATGAAAACGCTCATGAACATTACCAGACCGGTTGCAACGGCAGTGGCGCTGTTGCTGTCGATGTCTACAGTCATGATGGCGCAGAGTCTTTATGACAATGACATATATGGCACGCCGGCAAAGGCTAAGTCTAAAAAAACCGAGAAACAACAATCTCAGTCACAGTCTACTATCTTTGTCAGCAATGCGCCGATAGTGACCTATAACGGTGAGCCGGTGACAACGACAACCTCTGATGGAACCATCTATATCGAGACGCCCGACGGCTATTATTATGCCGGTCCCGGCACCGTGTCGACCACTACGAGTATCGACGACTATAACCGCCGCGGCTTCTTTGCCGTTGATGAGACACTGGAAACAGACTCGACCCAGACCGAGGTTGTTCCGGGCGATTTTGCCTATACGCGTCGCATCGAGGCGTTCCACAATCCCGAAATTGTCTCAGGCTCGGGTGATGCTGAACTTGCCGAGATGTATTATGCCCCTGTAAACGTGACGATTAATGTCGACACCCCTGACTATTATTGGGGTCTTCCTTACTATGGCTACTCAGGGTTCTACAGCCCCCGTTACTGGAACTCGTGGTATTGGGGCTGGGGTCTTTATGACTACTATTCACCCGGCTGGGGCTGGGGTTGGAATTGGGGCTGGGGCCCGTCGTGGGCTTGGGGTCCGTCATGGTCATGGGGCTGGGGTCCGTCATGGGGTTGGGGTCACTCCTGGGCATGGGGCGCTCCCCACTATCATCCCGGGCATTATCACCCCGGACACTTTAACCCGGGTCATTTCAATCCCGGCCGCCCCGGCAGTGGCAATCTTGCCCATCGCCCCGGAACGGGTAGCGCATATCGTCCCGGTGTAGGCGCCGGCAGTCGCCCCGGTGGTGCATCACGTCCCGCTGTATCCAACCGTCAACCCGGCAGCATGACACGCCCGAGTGTAGGAACTTTCCGTCCCTCGACCGGAACTGTCGCTCGTCCGTCGACCGGAACTGTCGCTCGTCCGTCAAACGGCACCGTAGCTCGTCCCGCGACCGGTACAGTCGCGCGTCCGTCGACCGGAACAGTAGCTCGTCCCGCGACCGGCACCGTAGCACCTCCCTCGACCGGCACTGTCGCACGCCCCGCGGGAACTACAACAACGCGTCCGGCTCCGTCGTCGACGCCGAGCAGATCGACTTCAACATCATCGCCCGCTCCGGCAACTCGTCAGCCGTCGAATACCAATAGCGCTCCGCGCCAGTCAACACCCTCCTATAATTCAGGACACTCGTCGGGTGGTAGTTACTCGCGTCCATCGGGTGGCGGTGGCGGCGGATACCGCGGCGGCGGCGGTGGCGGCGGTGGTCGTGGAGGCCGTCGATAACCAAGCGACACTTTTTGATTTAAACCGCAATCATTCAACATGATATGAAAAAGATATTAGCACTATCAATGCTTGCGTTGCCCGTGGCATTGTCGGCGCAAAATGCGCTCGACATGTATCAACTCAGCCAAGGCAACCTGCGCGGAACAGCACGTTTTATGTCGATGGGTGGCGCTTTTACGGCCCTCGGCGGTGACTTGACAACGCTCAATCAGAACCCCGGCGGTATCGGCGTATATACCAGTAGCGAGATTGGTGCGACGCTTGACATCGATTTTCAGCGCACATCTACAACCGACCCCGGCTACCCCAACAACGTCAATACCCAGACCAAAGCGGCTTGCAACAACTTCGGGTATGTCGGCGCCGTGCAGACCGGCAGCGACCTGATGCCGTTCTTCAACTGGGGCGCAAGTTATTCGCGAGTCAGTTCGTTCAACCGCCACTACAAGGGCACTTTGGATATGCCGACGTCGGTCTCCAACTATATTGCCGCCAACACATCGCTGTTGTCGCCCGGCTACACCACCTCCGACCTCGACGGCTACACCTCGGGCTACAATCCCTATCAGGAAACCTACGCGCCGTGGATGAGTATCCTCGCCTATAACGCATACGCCATCAACCCGGTCGACCCGCTGGCAACTTCGGGCACAAACTATACCGGCTTATTTAACGGCAAGTCGAGCGGTGTCGCTTCATTCGACATCCTCGAGCAAGGATATGTCGACGAATATTCGATTAACTTTGGAGGCAACTTTGTCAACACCGTCTATTGGGGCGTTGGCTTTGGTATCACCGACATCAGTTATACCCAGCAGGCCTACTATTCAGAGGACATGCAGAACATCGCCATTCCCTCCAACGGCACCGACCCCTCGACCGGCGGGAGCGCCGCCATCGGCACCGAGAATGGAGACGGCTTTATCGACCTCGACTCGTGGAAAAATATCAACGGCACCGGATTCAATTTCAAGGCCGGCGTCATCGTGCGCCCCATTCAGCAATTCAGAATAGGCGCTGCCATCCACACTCCCACCTATTATAACTTGACAAGCCAAACCTACTCGTCGATGGGCTTCTCATTCCCAAAGACCGGATATGAAGGATGGACCGAAACCGACGAAGGGTATGTTCAGTACACCGACTGGACAATGCGTTCCCCCTGGCGCTTTATGGTTGGCGCGGCCGGCATTATTGGTCGCTATGGCTTGGTAAGTGTCGACTATGAGTATAAAGCCTACGGCGACATGCGCTCGGGAGCAAGAGGCGGTAACACGTTTGACGTCATCAACGGCGACGTGCAAAACTACTATCGCGGTGTCAGCACACTGCGCGTCGGTGCCGAGTGGCGCGTTTCAAACAACGTCAGCATCCGCGCCGGTTTTGCATGGGAAAGCTCGCCTGTCAAAGACGGCGTGAACGAGGGCGAACAGATTATCTATACCGAGGGCGCATACGGAACCGAAACTACGCCCAGTTACAGTTTTGACGGTAACACAATCTATGGAACTTGCGGTATAGGCTACCACTATGGTAACTTCTACATCGACGCCGCCTACGTTCATCGTCATCGCAACTCGACGTTCCATGCGTTTGATACCTATGACTTGAACTATCTCAATCAGAGTCTGCCCGCTACCTACGCCGCTACCCCGGTTAGCCAAGTAACCGACAATAACAACAACCTCGTCTTTACGCTCGGCTTCCGCTTCTAAAAATAGCGATTTACCAACTTGTAGGCCACCGCTCCACCGACGATGGCACCAAGTGAATTGGCAATAAAATCGGGAAGGTCACAATATCGATTGATAAACGACGTCCCTTGCAACAGCTCGATAGCACCCCCAAGCGCAATGATGGCCACGATGATGGCCACTGCGACCGCGGGACGCAATCGAGCTGTTGTCATTCGTCGCACGTCGAAAACCACAACCGCAGCCAATCCGCCAAACATCACAAAATGAGCCACTTTATCCCAGCCGAAAAACGTCGGCAAAAACTGCGGCGGCAACGGCATGGGCGATAATGTCAAATAAAGAACAGCCAAAAGCACCACTACTGCCGGCCACGGCGCCGGTATCGCTGTCAAAATCTTCTTCATATCAATCAATTTCAATCTGTTCATCAAAAATACCCACAAAGATAGCAATTATTCCTCTAAACGCCGAAATCGCGACCCCCCACACAGGGCAACCGCATCAAATTCAGCTGTATCAACACAAGTTAGGCATCGCAGAGCGTTGTGTCTATCTATGGTTGAAACGCCAACTTTTGAGTCAAACTGAAAATCATGGGAATTTTGTATTGAAAAATGTGGGAATTTTGTATTGAAAATCATGGGAATTTTATTATCTTTGCGTCATATTTAAATTAAATATAGATGTATTATTCGAGAATTATACAGCGAGAGATAGAACTGAAGTTAAAAACTTCGGGTGCCGTGCTTGTCTATGGTCCTAAGTTTTGTGGCAAAACAACTACGTGTATGCTTTACCAGAACAGTTTTATTAAACTGAATACCAAGCAGTCAATTGCGATGGCTCGTCTCAATCCTCGACAAGTATTGAAAGGTGATGAACCTCGGCTTATTGACGAATGGCAAACAGCCCCCGATATATGGAATCAGATTAAAGACCTGCTTGACGAGGATTATCGTTTTGGCCGGTTTATCTTAACAGGTAGTTCTACTCCCAACGATAAAACCGATATTTACCATAGCGGTGCAGGACGAATCACGACCGTATTCATGAGACCCATGAGCCTTTGGGAATCAAATGATTCTGATGGCTTGGTTTCGCTTTCAGATTTGTTTGACGGGAAAGATGATTTTGAATGGAAACTTACCGCCGACACAGATTTGTCACATATCGCATTTCTTTTGTGTCGCGGAGGATGGCCAATATCAGTCCTTGCAGATAAAAGCATAGCGCTTGAAGTTACCAAGAACTATTGGAACGGGTTGTTTACATTCGAGGAAAGCGAAAATGAAAGATTCCGCAATAAGCGTCCCGACGTAATGAGAATGATAATCCGCAGTTATGCTCGGAACATTTCATCTGAGGCGTCGATAAACTCAATCATCTCTGATGTTCGTCAAAACAATGAGCGTCAACTTGATACAAAGACATTCAACAGTTATCTTGATGCGATAAAAGATATATTCATAATTGAAGACATGCCTGCTTGGTGTCCGTCAATCCGCTCAAAAACAACAATTCGCTCTACACCGACTCGCCATTTTGTTGACACATCGATTGCCTGCCGTGCGCTCAATATCTCTCCCTCTGATTTGATGGCTGATTTAGAGTCTTTTGGTCTATTTTTTGAGGATATGGCTGTTAGAGACTTGCGCATATATGCCGGAGCGCTTGGTGGAGAGGTGCGACACTTTCGCGATAATACAGGATTGGAATGTGATGCAATCATTCATCTGGAGGACGGGCGGTGGTGTGCAATCGAGATAAAACTTGGCGGCGATACAAATATCGAGGCCGGAGCCGCATCGTTGAAAAGACTTGATGCTAAAATTCGTGAAAAGAGCGATGAAAGAGCACCTGCATTTCTGATGGTTCTCACGGCTGTTGGTCCCACTTATCGCCGTGAGGATGGTGTTTTTGTAGTTTCAATAACTTCGCTGAAATATTGACAAATCACAAAGCGGGTTCAACTCCGGTGAAGAGTTGAACCCGCTTATTGTCAGGTATTCAGATATCGATTAATCTTGGAACTCGATGAGCGGAGCGTCGACACCGACAACCTCGTCGACCTTGACAAAGACGCGTTTGATGGTCAACTCGCGCTCGGCGCATACGTCGTTTTCCATCTTCATTGCCTCATAGACAAGGAGGACCTGATTCTTGGAAACCTTGTCGCCGGCCTTGACATTGACCGAGATGATGCGACCACCCATCGGCGCTGTCAGCACTTCGCCGGTGATAGGCTCATTGGCCAGTTCATCGGTTTCAGTCGTGGCTGTATCTTCGGCGGCACGTTCGGCTGCAATTGCCTGATATTCCTCGGCACGACGGCGGCGCAAGAAGCCGTTGGCAACGTTGGGCAAAAGTTCGACAAGCAGATACTCTTTGTTGTCTTTGGCCAGATTGACGTTGTCAAATTCGGGCAACGTCGGGTTCTCGGGCTTCTTGTAGGACGACACGTCGTACGGGCGCTCCTGAGCGTCGCCTGTGATTTTCTCGCGGAAAGCCGGGTCGATGGCTACGGGTGTCTTGCCATACTCGCCGCGGATGAGCGAGATAAACTGGTTGGACGCGTTGCTATAGTCGGGATTGCCTTTCTTGCGGTCAATGGCAAGCGAAACTGCCTGAGAACCGACGATCTGGCTCGTAGGTGTAACGAGGGGCACCAAACCGGCATCGCGACGCACCTTTGGAATCAGGCGCATGGCCTCGTCGAGAAGATCCTCGGCCTGAAGAGCCTTGAGCTGGGCCACCATGTTGGTGTACATGCCGCCGGGAACCTCGGCCTCCTTGACAAGCAGATTGGGTTTGGGGAAGCCAAAGTAAGCCTCGATACGGTGACAAGCGTCGAGAAGACCCTCCTCGTCGCCGGCCTGGCCAAACGAGATGGCGCTGTCAAAGAGAGCGGCAATCTCGGCGGGAAGTTCATCCTTGAGCGGGTCAAACGGTTTCTGCATATTGTCCTTGTGGAGGTCAAAGTCGCGCAGGCCCTTGCGAGCATCAAGCAACTTGTCGCGGATGCGACCGACGGCTTCCATGTTTGCCTCAACCTCGATGTCCAGACGCTTGCAGAACAGGTAGATAAGTTCAATGGCAGGAGCAGCCGAGCCGCCGCCAAACCACCAAATGTTTGTATCCAAAATGTCGACTCCGGCAAGGATGGCCATCAGCGATGATGCAAGACCATAACCGGGAGTACAGTGGGTGTGGAAATCTACAGGCACCTTCACCTCGGCTTTCAGGCGCGAGATGATTGACTTGGCACGCAACGGGTTGACCAAACCGGCCATATCCTTGAGTGTGATTATCTTAGCACCGATAGCCTCCATCTCGCGGGCCTTGCCTACAAAATAGTCGTCGGTGAAAATCTTTTCGGGTTCATCCTTCGCTCCGCCAAACATTGACTTCAGCTTGGACATAAAGCCGCCGGTCGATTCCTGTTTCTCGGGCTTGGGGTCAACGGTGTAGCAAACAGCGCCGTCGGCAATGCCGCCCATGCTGTTGATGAGTTTGATTGACTCGCGAACGTTGTCTATGTCGTTGAGCGCGTCAAAGATGCGCATTACGTTCAATCCGTTGGCAATCGCTTCTTCATAGAAACCTTTGAGCACGGCGTCGGGATAAGGCACATAGCCAAAGAGGTTGCGACCGCGTGACAACGCCGATAGCAACGAGCGACCTTCGATTGTATCGCTGATTGTGCGAAGGCGAGTCCACGGCGACTCGTCGAGATAGCGCATGACCGAGTCGGGCACCGCACCGCCCCACACCTCCATGATGTAGAAACCGGCGTCACGATAGTCGGGTAATAGAGCATCGATTGTTTTCTGGTCCAGACGGGTTGCAAAAAGAGACTGCTGGCCGTCGCGCAGCGTAAGGTCTCTAATTCTAAGCTTACGTTTTGCCATAAAAATTAGGATGTTAGTCGAGCGATAGTCTTGATACTCAATATCTTGCGTGCCGTTTCTATCGACTCATGGTTAATAGATTAATCGGTATTGAAGTTTTAGGCGGTCAAAAAATGCCTTGACAGGATGCAAATATAATAACCTGTTTTTAAATAAAGAAATTTTTCAGTAATTTTTTTATCAAAAAATCACCTTATCCTCCTAAACCACATGCTTTACGACTGTTAAAGTAAACTTTTTGGGGAGATGATGGCACGATATCG
>JAFLTK010000273.1 GCA_022511505.1 Muribaculaceae bacterium | reverse complement strand
GCAATGAGTGCCAGGATTGTAAGCAGTGATAGTAGAAAACGCTTCATTTTCAGATAGTAGTGAGTAGATGGTAATGAGATTCATCGCTCTGCGATGCCGTGGACTCTAAAACTCTTAACCATTTAAACTTCAACTTTAGCGAAGCGAAAGTTGAATTATCTTGGTTTTGCCTGAGGCGTTGATGTAAAAGAGCGCGGGGAGGCCGTTGCAAGTGCCGGCGTAGGCAAACGAACGTATCGGCGAGTCGAGGCGGCTGTCGACAGGTTTGCTAAACCAGGTGTAGACGCCGTGCCACGAGGTGCGGTCGCCGCGGGTGACGGCCCGGTTGCCGATTGTTTTGTGGTAGCACTTGCCGTAGGAATTTCCGATAAAAACAACGTCGTCGGGGTCCACGAGGTCACGGTTGCCAAGGCCCGTGTTGCGGTCGAGCCACGTTGCCTGATAGCCGGCCGGTGAACGCTCGATGAAGGTGTCAAACGTCGGCGCGCTCGCTTTTGTAAAGCGGTCAACGTTGCCCGCGGGTGTCCACATCGCATACTCGCCGCCGGGGGTCAGAATTTCGGTCTCGCCGTTAAACATCGACTGCATGCCATAGTAGCGGTCGATGATGACGGTGTCGGGGCAAACGAACTCGTGACCGGCCACGACGTCGATGCTGTTGCCGCGAGCGGTATATGTAACGGTCTCGTTGGCAAAAGTAGTAATTCCGTCGGGCATTAGCAAGCGGTTTTTCACTTTAATTGTCAGAGTGTTGCAAGGGATTGTTGCCGCGGCGTTGAGGTCGATGGGGCGACCGTCGGCGAGGGCGGTGACGCTGATGGTTTCGGCCGAGCGTCGGCTGTCGTTGAGATGGTTGCCGCCGCTCCATCCGCGTCCGGCGAGCAGGAACGGACCGATATTGTCGCTCGAGGTGGTGTTGACGGCGTTGCCGTTCATGGAGACGTTGCTGAAAGTGAAAAGGTCGTTGGCCATCGCCGGGCCGAAGTCAATGGCGATGTCGCCGCTCCACGGGGTGGCGGTGCGGTAGGTGGCGGTGCCGTTGCCGGTGGTGACGGTGGCGGTTTTGGACTCGGCGGCTTTGGCGGCCTGGCGACGGGTGACGATGCGCGCCATGCGGTCGGTCAGTTCATGGTCTTTGGGGTCATCGCTGCGCGCCATGTCGAGGAAACCTTTGGTCCCGGAGTACCATGCCACGGCCGAATTGTCATAGACTCCCTCCTGCTCAAAGACGTCGATGTAGTCAACCAAGCGGTCATAGTAACTGTCGGGATGGGAATGTTGCACGTGACATTTGCCCTGGCTTTCAAACTCCATTTCGAGCGCCATGCCGTGGTCGCGCGACTCGGCGCACGCGTCGTGGAGACGGCTCAGCGGGATGTCGCGGTCAAAAAAGTAATTTGGTTGCTGATAGGCGATGTCAAAGCCAAATTTATCCCAATTGAATTTAAACTGCTCGTTATTAGCATAGTATGGAATCCAGTAGGAGCGCAACCCTTGGTCGTGAATCCAATCGTTGACGGCCGGCATTATGGCGCCGTTGGTATACAGCCCCTCCTCGACCCAGTAGATGCCGATGAGGTCGAGGTTTCGGAAATCGGCCTCGTTGAAAAGTTCCTTAAGTCTCACAACCGCCCATTTCTCGGCGGCAAGACGGTCTTCATCCTTAGAGAAATCCATCTCGCGGCCCTCGATTTGGCCAAACGGGCGCGTTTGCTTTTTGATGGCGGCAGGGATGGTCATGACGACCTTGTGGCGCAGGGGTGGTTCGCCGATGGTGGCTCGGCCGATGTTGATGGCGCTGTCGATTGAGGCGAGCGGTATCAATTGGCGGCGCATAAGCCATTCCCAGTCGTCGCGCGTTGCCGGCTCGCAGTTGAGTCCGTTCTGAAACGCGATGCCGGTCGACCCTGAGTGAAACTCGAGTATCAGGAACGCGTCAAAAAACCATCCTTTAGTGCCGTCGGCAAAAGTGTGGATAACAAATGGCATCACTTCCTCTACACTCCACTCGGGGCGCGTGTCGGCCCCGGCATAGACAAGAGCCAGGTCGCTGGTGACGTCGGTGGCATAACGTCCGGCGGCGTGGCACGTCCCGGCGGTTGCCGCCGTCAACCCGACGGCTACTGCGAGACTCGTTAAATAATTGTGTATCTGCATTATAGTTGATGATTGGTGTTGTTGATGTTGTTGGTGTTGTTGATGTTGTTGGTGTTGTTGGTGTTGTTGATGAGAGCGTGCCGTGGAACGGCACTTATTTCATTAACCCCGTACATACGAGCGAAGCGAGTTGTGCGGGGTAGGAGGACCACACATAGGGAATTGTCCTGGAGGGACAATCTTTTATATGGAACCTCGTAGCAATGAAATCTCGTCCCTCCAGGACGATTTTCATATTGAGGCATCTTCCGCGCACTGCGCGCTGCGCGCTTGTACGCGGTTATTGAGAGAGTCATCGCTCCGCGATGTGACTGTAATAACAACTTTTTAGAAGCAGTTGATTTTGGTTGTCAATCCTGTCCCTGATGTAACGATATAGATGCCGGGTTCACAGGCAAAGCGGCCCCAACCGCTGAACACCTCTCGTCCGGCAATGTTGTAGACGCGGGCCTCGGGATACTCGGCCGAGATGAAAATTTCGCCCTGCCCGCTGTAGGCTACCTGGCGATGTTGCTCGGCCGTGACGCCCTCAATGCCGGCAAAAGCCGACTGGCGTTTGACAACGAGGTCGGCGAGTCGGTCCATCGTGGCGTGATTGACGGGGTCGGTGCTTTTGTCCATATTGATGTAACCGACCGAGCCGCCATAATGGGCAACGCCGGCGTTGTCCCACACGCCCATGCGCTCAAACTCGTCGATATAATCAATCAAGCGCTGATGCATGGCCGGCGACACCTCGTTGAGGCCGTTGCTACGCTCGGCGGTCTCAAACTCCAGCTCGAGGCCCAAGCCATACAGTTTGCTGTTGTTGATGGCGGCCGTCAGTTGGCTGAACGGTGGCAGGGTGCCGTCGTTGTTGTAGAAAAAGTAGTTTGGCTGGCGATAGGCCATGTCAAAATGATATTTTTCTTTCCAGACGGTCGCATAACTGTCGTTGTCATACCAGTAGGGAATCCAATAGGCACGCAAACCGCGCTCGTGTACATAGTCGTTATATTGGGCTTGCATGTCGCCGTTGCTGACGCGCGGGTTCATCGACTCCTCGACGCTATAAAACCCGGCGAGGTCGATGTTTTTGTATCCTTTTTGCTCGAAACGGCTGATACACTCGTCGACATACCACTTGACGGCGGCCAGACGGTGCTCGGGTTTTGAGAAATCCATCTCGACGCCATCGACCGTTCCCCAGTTAAATTTTGTCCATTGGAAGCCGGCGTCGCCACCGTCGGGAGAGCGGTAACTGTGGTCCATGCAAGGCACGCAGTAGCCGATGATGACCTTGTGGCGCATGCGCGGTTCGCCGAGCGTGGCTTTCATCTCGGTGATGAGAGCGTCGAGCGCGCCGAGGTCTGAATTGTCGGCAAAAATGTGGTCGATGAACTTGAGCCAGTCGGCCTGGGTTGCCGGCGTTGAGCCGATGGTGTTGCAAAGCGGTTTGCCCCACCAGGTCGTCTCGTTGAAAATGAACGCGTCATAAAACCAGTCGACATGGCCGTCGGCGTAGGTGTGGGTGACGTAGGGTTTCAGATTGGTCTTGTCCCACGTCGCACGCTTGGCAACGCCTCCGGTGTAGATTAGCACCGGGTCACATACCTCTGTATCCTTTCCAAACTGATTCACTCGGGCCGCGTCGGCGCTGTTGATGGCAATCAGCGCGGCCAGTAACATAGCGATTTTTTTGATATTCATTATGATGTTGTTGATGTTGTTGATGTTGTTATTGAGAGCGTGCCGTGGAACGGCACTTATTTCATTAACCCCGTACATACGAGCGAAGCGAGTTGTGCGGGGTAGGAAGACCACACAGGGAATTGTCCTGGAGGGACAATCTTTCATGTGGAAACTTGTAGCAATTAAATCTCGTCCCTCCAGGACGATTTTCAGAGAGAGGTATCGCCCGCGCACTGCGCGCTGCGCGCTTGTACGCGGTTATTGAGAGATTCATCGCTCCGCGATGGGATTGTAGTAACAACAATAAAAACATTAGAAACAGATTTTGCGTAAAACCGGGAGGAGGGCGTCGCAGTAGGTGCGAAATCCTCGGTCGGTGAAATGTATCGAGTCAGAAGAGCCGTCGCCGTCGGCCGGCAAAAGCAGGTCGGTCGTGATATAATAGGTGTTGTCCATGCCGGCTGCTTTCATCTTCTCGTAGACCCGGCGGATTGCTGCATTTTTGGCGTCGATGGTGGCGCGAATGACACTATCCAGTTGTGAATGAGTAAAATATGGGTCTTCGATGAAGATGAGCGGCACGTCGGGGCGTCGTTCTCTCAATATCTTGACAAACGTCTCGGCGCGGCTGTTTATTTCATGGACGGTGGCATTTGGTACAAAATCGAGCACATAGACCGAGGCGTCGACGTCGGCCATCATGCGGGCGATCTCATAATCGAGGTGGGCATTGGCGCTAAAACCGAGGTTGATGGTCTCGACGCCGGTCTCGCGGCGCAAGATGTTGCTTGCCACCATGCCGGGACGCGACGCCGCGGCGCCCTGGGCTATCGAGCTGCCATAGATGACGACGGGCTTGACGTCGCGGCGCGGAAAGTCGACGGTAGCCGGGCCGATTGTCGCCGTCGGGTCGATACCGATGCGACAATATTTCAGGCCGTCATACAGCGGCAGATGAAGCAAGTATTGTCTCGTTTCGCGAGGCATGTTGTCAATCATCAGCCAGGTTGTCGGGTTGCCCATGGGTCGCGCCGGGGCGAGGAACCGCCATGTACTGTCAGATGCCAGCCAATAGAGGTCGGCTCCGCGCGAGGCGAGAGCGGCGATATGGGTCATGTCTTGGCCGGACGTGTTTTGCCAGTCGAGCGCAAGGCGGGGCGAGTCGGTGCTGAAAGTTACCGCCATGCCGGCCGTCTGTTGCCCGAGGTCATAGCGGGCCGAGCGAGTCGAGTCGCGGAGGAACGCCGGGATACGCGAATAGAGTGGGAGAGAGTCGGGGTAGACGCGACCGAGCAGACCGAAATCTGCCGCCTCGTGCCATTGCATATTGGCGGTAGGTTGCCGGCCGGTGTAGACCTCGCGGTCAACGGGGCGCAGGATGTCGGCAACCGGATAGACGCGCGGTTTCTTTATTTCAAAGGTGACCGAGGGGGTGGAACCGTCGGCGTGCAGGGCGGTGCGGGCAGGGTAGCGTCCCGCCTCGGTTTCCCAGCGCGATTTGTCTTGATTGAACGATGCGAGGTCGCGGTCGGTGATGGCGATAGTGGCGCGATAACTCTCGCCGGGCGCCAAAAGCGGTGTCTTGGTGAAGCCCCGCAGTTCGGCCTCGGGCTTGGACATCGTCGTGGCCGGAGCGGTGACATAAAGTTGCACGACCTCGCGGCCCGGGCGGTTGCCGGTGTTGGTAACGGTGACGTCGACAAGTGTTGTGTCACCTCGGCGACGCGTCTTGAGGTTGCTGTAGGCGAACTCGGTGTAACTCATTCCGGCGCCAAACGGGAAAGCAACACCCTCGGTTGACGGGTTGCGGTAGCCGAGCCAAATATCTTCGTCATAAAGCGTGTAGTCAAAGTTGCGCCCCTCGGTCTGTCCGACGCGGGGGTAATTTGCGGCCGTAGGTACGTCGGCGTATGTTTTATACCACGTCATCGGGAGGCGGCCGCAAGGGTTGACGCGGCCCGAGAGTACGTCGGCCACGGCGTGGCCACACTCCTGACCCGGGAACCACGCCACGAGGATAGCATCCGGCAGGTCTGCCCAATCGATGGTGGCAACCGGACCGCAAACGTTGAGCACAAGCACCGTCTGTTTGCCGGCGGCGGCAAACGCCTCTGTGACGCTCTTAATCATCACGCGCTCGGCCTCGGTCAGATTGAAATCGTTGTCGACGGTGCGGTCAGATGTTTCACCGCTCTTGCGGCCGAGGACAATGACGGCCACGTCGTTGGCGTCAGCCGCGCGACCGATGAGGGTCGACGCTTTGCCGAGGTCCATCTCGTCGATAACGGGGCGATGGTAGGAAATCTTTTGCCACGCGGGGCAACCGGGGTGGGAGTCGGTTAGCGTGGCTTGGGTGGCGTTATGGGTGCGATAGATTTGAGCGAGTGTCGGGTCAATGTTGTAGCCGGCGGCAATCAACCCGCTGTCGATGTCGACTACATAGCGCTTGTTGACGTTTGACGAGCCAGTCCCGCCGGCAATGCTCTGATAGGCACTCGTTCCGAAGAGGGCGACGCGCGAGCCGGGGGCGAGGGGAAGCAGGTTGGCGTCGTTTTTAAGCAGCACCATCCCCTCGGCGCCAATCTGTCGCGAAAGCGCGGCGTTGGTATCGAGGTCGGGCACAGATGGTGTCCAACCGCGGGCGCTCAGCGTGCGGGCAACCATCGTCAGGACGTCGGTCACACAACTGTCGAGCGTCGCGACGCTGACACTGCCGTTGTTGACCGCTTCGATAATCTCGGTGACAATCTCCTCGTCGCCGGGCATCATCAGGGCGGTGCGGGCGTTGAGCAGGTCGGCCGTTGGACGGCGCACGGTCCAGTCGGTCAGCAACAAGCCGTCATATCCCCACTCGTCGCGGAGCAGCCGCTTGTTGAGTTCTTGGTTGGTCTGGGTAAATTGGCCGGCGATGCGGTTATAGGAGCCCATCATGGTCCATGGACGGGCTTTCTTTACTACTCGCTCAAACGCGGGCAGATATATCTCGCGGAGGGCTCGCTGACTCATCACCGGGTCGTTGACTTTCTTACCGGTCTGCTGATTGTTGGCTACAAAATGCTTCAAGCACGCGCCAACGCCCTGACTCTGGATGCCTTCAACAAGCGCAGCGGCAAGCACGCCTGTCAACAGCGGGTCCTCTGAATAATATTCAAAATTGCGGCCGCAAAGTGGATTGCGGATAATGTTGACACCCGGCGCAAGCAAGATGTCGATGCCGTAGGCGGCAGCCTCGGCGCCCATAGCCTCGCCCTGAATACGGGCGGCGACGGGGTCGAAAGTTGCGGCAAGCGCCGCGGTTGAGGGGAATGCCGTGCACCACTGGGAGGGCTCGTTGCCTCGGGCGGCGTCGGTGGTCGCGACCTCGGCGGGGAGGCCGTTGCTGTCATAGACGACGCGGGTTTTTATCCACGGCATGGGGTTGATGCGCGGTCCAACCGGTCCGTCGGCAAGATTGACGCCGGGGATGCCGAGCGAGGGGATGGCGTAGGTCCAGCCGGCGGCTCCAGCGGTGACGTGGCTCGGTGCCTCGTCGCTACCGGCGGCTCCAACGAGTAGACGCGCCTTTTGCTCGAGCGTCAGCCGACCTAACACCTCGGGAATAGAGGCGGCGTCAAAAGCACTCGCCGCCATCAGGCTCAACACCGAGATAACCAACATGAGGAGGACTCGCTTTTTCATT
>JAFLTK010000272.1 GCA_022511505.1 Muribaculaceae bacterium | reverse complement strand
AGCGCAGGGGGACACTGTCTATCGGCGCTTGTTGCCGACAGCCGTTGTTACCGGCCATGTCAGCAATCTGAGCGGTTTCCAGAACAATACCTATCTCTCCCGGCAGTCGATTGAGCGCCTCAACATAGTATCGATGAAACAAGTCAGCGAGATTGCACCCAACTTCTACATTCCCGAGTATGGGTCGCGCATGACATCTTCTATATATATGCGCGGCATCGGCGCAAGGATTGATCAGGCGGCCGTCGGGCTGATGGTCGACGGTGTGGCGTTCCTAAACAAGGACAATTATGACTTTGACTTGGCCGATATTAGCCGAATAACCGTCAGCCGCGGTCCGCAGAGTAGCCTTTACGGCCGCAACACGATGGCCGGCATGATTACAATCAACACCCTCTCGGCGATGGAATATACCGGTGTCAGAGCATCGGCCGAAGCCGCGTCGGGCAACAGTTACAAGGTTAACGCGGCCATCTACCTTCGCCCGTCATCCAACTGGGGTACCTCAATTTCGGCAAGTTTTGCCTCGGCGGGCGGTTTCATGACCAACGTTTACAACAACACCAAAGCCGACCGCGAAGAGAGCGGCTCGGCACGGTGGAAACTCGACTATCGCGGTACCGGCGAACAGGCCCTTTCAATCACCAACACCGCCGCCGTCACATTCAACCGCCAACACGGCTACCCCTACGCCTTCATCGAGACGGGTGAAATCAACTATAACGACACATGTTTCTACAGCCGCACCGGCTTCAGCGACGGATTATCGATAAAAGCAGCCATCGGACGCCACACATTGACATCAAAAACCTCGGCGCAATATATCGACGACAACATGACCCTCGACCAAGACTTTTTGCCCGTCAGTTATTTCACGCTGACCCAGAAACGCAAAGAGTGGGCCTTTACCGAAGACCTGACCATCGACGGCACAGTCTCGCTTCCCGGCGACGGCAACAGTTACAACTGGCTCGGCGGCGTGTTTGGTTTCTATAAAAGAGCGCGAATGTCGGCCCCGGTAGTGTTCAAAGAAACAGGTATCGAAAAACTGATTATCGACCATCGCAACGGCATCAACCCGATGTATCCAATCGAGTGGGACACCGACCGTTTCACCCTCGGCAGCGAATTTACCAATCCCGTTGGCGGCGCGGCGCTTTACCACCACTCCACCCTAACCCTCGGACAGCGCCTCAGCATCGCACTCGCCCTCAGGCTCGACTTTGAGCACACGGCGCTAAACTATCAAAGCACTTGCAACACCTCTTACACAACCCTCGACTCCAGCAACCCCGACGTGACGCCGATAGTGTTCAGCCACCATGTCATCGACCTCAAAGACAAAGGACGCCTATCGAAACATTTTCTCCAATTCCTACCCCGCCTCAGTGTCAGTTATGCCACATTAAAAGAAATATTCCCCAGCCTATATCTGACCATCGCCAAAGGCTACAAGGCCGGCGGCTATAACACACAGATGTTCAGCGACGTGCTTCAACAGTCACTAATGGAGACAATGGGGCTTGCGCCGAAATATGACGTAAACAAGATTGTAGGCTACAAGCCTGAAAAGAGTTGGAACTTTGAGACCGGGGCCCAGATTGTTGACGACAGCCATCCCCTATCGGCCAATTTCACCCTTTTCTACATCGACTGCCGCGACCAGCAGTTGACAATGTTTCCCGACGGCACCACCACCGGCCGTATCATGACCAACGCCGGCCACACGCGCTCGCTCGGCGTCGAGTTACAGGCGTCATATACGCCCGCGGCGTTGCCCGACCTTACAGTGCGCGGATCCTACGGCTTCACCGACGCCCGATTCCTGACATTCAACAACGGCATCAAGAGTTTTGACGGTAAGCGCGTGCCCTACGCCCCCGCCAACACACTTTTCCTTGACGCCGCCTACACCGTCCACCTGCGTCAGTCAACGGTGGTGCGCAAAATCAGATTCAGCGCCAACTGTCGCGGTGTTGGCGACATCTATTGGGACGAAGACAACCTACAGCGCCAACCATTCTACCTCCAGGCCGGTGCTTCAATCAGCCTCGAAAACCTCCACGGCTCCATCGACCTCTGGGCCGAGAACCTGACCGACACCCATTTCACCGTGTTCCAATACAAATCTATCGGAAACACGTTCTATCAAGCCGGCAAGCCGCGCCGCTTTGGCATCACGCTGCGCTACAACTTTGCAACCGGAGCGTCACGCCATCTCCTCGTCGAAGTCAAACAATAAACCACCCTCATCCACGTTAATAAACAAGATAAATCACATAAAACAACAAATCACAGATGAAAAGATTTTTCACACTATCAGCCGTTGCGCTGACATTTGCCGCCGTCACAAGTTCGTGCCTCGACAACAACGGCAAAGAGCCCGAAAACAAGGCCACCTACAACTATGGCCCCGTGTTCAACACTATCACTGACAAGACTACAGGCGAAGTTTACTACAATGACGACACCGAATATCAGTTGACTATTGACTATGTTAACTCGACCCTTAGCGTAACCACTACCGACCTTAAGCTCAGCAGCGGTAGCCAAAAGCACACTATCCAAATCTCCCCGATGCCCGTCAAGATTCAAACCGGTACCGTTGAGCAAGGGGTTCAATCAATCATAGTCAGCGCCGAAAACGCCTACGCCATTACCGCTCCCACTCAACTCGACATCACCGACCTGAGTCTCGCATGGACCGACCGCGCCATCGGTGGTGCCTACAATCCTCTTATCGGTTTGAGTTACACCATCAACGATACATACGACGTAGTGGTCATGCCCAACACAGCCACCTACTTTGGCACTGTCACCTCGACCAACGCCATGAGTGGCGACGCGTTCACTGCCAACAACATCAAGACCGTCGTAAAATTCAATCCCCTCGACGGCACCGCCGCCATCGATCTTAACGGCATCCAGTTTGTCGGAGCAATGCCTGCTCTCAACATGACCTTCCCCGGCATCAAGTTTGACGCCGTCAAATCAACCTACACCCTTGCAAGCGAAGCACTTACCCCGACAATCAAGGATACCCCCTACCCCAACTATCCCATCACCAACCTCAAGGCCGAGGCATCGCTTGCAACCGGCAAGATGACCCTGTCATTCACCTGCACCCCTATGGGCATGGGCGCCTATAACGTCACTGCCGAGTTTGGTCCCGTTTCGATTGAAGAATAAAAAAGCAATAAAAAGAACAGCGAAACACTCGTTTAGAAAATTTAAGATTTTTTAGCATAATCGCCGAGACGCATGTTTCGGCGATTATTTATTGTCACGACGGTCATACCCCTTTATATTTCAACGTCTTATAAAAGTGACGTCGACCGAGCCGTTTTAACAGGCATAAACAATTAAGCAGATATATTGTATATGATTTCAGAAAATTTAATTATATTTGCAGTGACCTTTAGACAATAAATCCGGTTTTAGGGCCTAAAACCGGGGCTTATTGTTTTGAGGGTCAACGGTTAACGAGTAGTGGCGTCACAAGACGGTAACATGACAACCGATTGCCAACACTGAAACCGAAGTCCCTGCGTCGCGCAATTTACGTCGCACAATTCCATTCATGCAACCAACAAGCGAAACCATTTATAGTTACAAATGTTAACATTAGCGATTCAAAACGCAACCTTAGCCTTGACGGCGCTACTCACCGGAGCAGCGCTCGTTGGCATAGCCCTATGGCTTGCCGGACTGATTTCACCGCGTTCATTCAACCCCCAGAAAGGCGAAGCATACGAGTGTGGTATCCCTACACGCGGCGAGAGCATGGCCCAGTTTAAGGTTGGTTATTATCTTTTTGCAATACTGTTTCTGATGTTTGACGTGGAAACAGTATTCCTTTATCCGTGGGCAGTCAGAATGAAAGAACTCCAGGGAGCCGGAATCATTAGTATTGCAGTATTCTTTGGAGTATTAGTGCTGGGTCTTGTATATGCCTGGCGGAAAGGAGCGCTCGAATGGAAGTAACAACAAAGAGCATGCCCTACGAGGCATGGAAAGACAACGAATATATTGAAAAACTCGTTGAAGAGCTTCAGGCAGGCGGTGTCAACGTCATTGTTGGCACGCTTGACAAACTTATCAACTGGGGGCGTAGTAACTCGCTCTGGCCACTCACCTTTGCCACCAGTTGTTGCGGCATAGAATTTGTGTCGCTGGGTGCCGCGCGTTATGACATGGCGCGGTTTGGCTGGGAAGTAGCGCGAGCCTCGCCACGTCAGGCAGACTTTATCATGGTAGCCGGCACGATTGTCCACCGCATGGCTCCCGTCCTTCGCCGTCTATATGACCAGCTTGCCGAGCCCAAGTATGTGATAGCATGTGGCTCTTGTGCAATCTCGGGCGGCCCGTTCAAGAAGAGTTACCACGTTGCGATGGGAATCGAAGATATTGTCCCCGTCGATGTCTTTGTCCCCGGATGCCCCCCGCGCCCCGAAGCTATGATATATGGTATCATGCAACTTTCGCGCAAAATCAAGGTCGAGCGCTTCTTTGGCGGCGTCAACCGTCAGGAGAACCAGAAAGAGTATCTCAAAGCCCATCCCATCGAAGGCGTTGACGATTAAGCGACATTATGCCATAGTCAAATAACCAAAATTCAAAACACTGAAGGCTATAACCATCAATCATGGCAATAGATATAAAAAGCAAAATTGAGAGTCTCGTCCCCGAGGCAACAATAGAAAACGGCGAGATAATGCAGGTGACTGTCGCTCCCGAGCGTTGGCACGACCTGGCAGCATCGCTGCGCGACGACATGGGTTTTGATTTCCTCGTGACCATCGTCGGTATGGACTGGAAAGATAGTTACGGCTGCCTGTATTACCTGACCTCAACGGCCACCAACGAGAGAATTGAGGTGAAAGTTGCCACCGAGAATCGCGAGCAACCCACCTTGCCCTCGGTAGCCGATCTTTGGGCCATTGCCACCATCTTTGAGCGCGAGGTGTATGACTTCTTCGGGATTATTTTCATAAACAACCCCGACATGCGCCGTCTTTTCTTGTCAATCGACTGGAAAGGCTTCCCGTTGCGCAAGGATTATGACACCAACCCAGACCTCAACCCCGTTTCACTCGAAAGCGAGCGCCAGAGCGACTTTACCGACGTCTACACTATGGATAAAGACGGCAAGGTCGAGAGCCGTCAAGAGCGAGTTTTTGAAGAAAACGACTTTGTTGTCAACATAGGCCCGCAACACCCCGCTACCCACGGCGTTTTGCGATTCCGCACCGCCATCGACGGCGAGACTATCAAGAAAATCGACGTCTACATGGGCTACATCCACCGCGGCGTCGAGAAAATTTGCGAGGGGCTTACATATCCCCAGACTCTCCACTTCATGGACCGACTCGACTATTTCTCGGCCCACCCCTATCACCATTGCCTTTGCATGGCCATCGAGGAAGCCGCCGGCATCACCATCTCGCGCCGCGCCCAGGTTATCCGCGTGCTGATGGACGAACTTTCGCGCATCGCTTCCCACTGCCTCTTTATCGGAACCTATTGCATGGACCTCGGCGCCACGACAATGCTGTTCTACACATTGCGCGTTCGCGAGCAGATACTCGATATCATGGAACGCACATGCGGCGCCCGCATGACATTCAACTATGACTGTATAGGCGGCGTCATGCAAGACCTCGACGAGAACTTTGTTGCCAACGTCAAGGCACTTCTCGCCGTTCTCCCCGCAAATATAAAGGAATATAACAAGATATTCACCGGCAACGTCATCGCCAAGAACCGCATGGAAGGCGTTGGCAACCTGACACGCGAGGATGCTATCCAATGGGCGGTAACAGGCCCGTCGGGCCGCGCCAGCGGTTGGGCATGCGACGTGCGCAAAACCAACCCCTACAGCATCTATTCAGAACTCGAGTTTGACGAAATCGTTCGCACCGAGGGCGATTCGATGGCACGATTTAAAGTGCGCATGGACGAGATGGTCCAAAGCGCGCGCATCATCGAGCAACTCATCGACAACATCCCCGAAGGCGAGTATTGCGTCAAGGTTCCCAAAGTGTTGAAACTGCCTACAGGCCACTGGTTTAAGACTGTTGAAGGTTGCCGCGGCACCTTTGGCATCTACATTGAGAGCGACGGCACCACCTCGCCCTATCGCTTGAAGATTGTGCCCCCGTGCTTGCCGCTTGCAGCCGTCGTTGACCACATCACGCGCGGCAGCAAGATTGCCGACCTCATCACCATCGGCGGCTCGCTCGACTACATCGTTCCCGACATGGATAGATAACCCACTGATTACTAATACCAATCATTATTCAAGATATAAGAACTGACGATATGCAAGATTTATCACTGTTCACAACATGGTTTCACGAAACATTGCTGAGCCTGTTCGGCCACGAATGGATAGCAGTCACGCTCGAGTGTCTTCTCATCGGCGTCGGGTTGCTGTTGCTCTATGCGGTGCTGGCACTGTTTTACATCTGGTTTGAGCGTAAAGTTTGTGCCGCTTTCCAGTGTCGTTTAGGCCCCAACCGCGTTGGCCCGTGGGGATTGCTTCAAAGTATCGCCGACATGTTCAAGATTCTTATCAAAGAACTCATTACGCTCAATCATGTCGACAAATTCCTCTTTGCTCTCGCCCCCTATCTCGTCATCATAGCGTCGATGCTCGCGTTTGCCGTTCTGCCATGGGGCAACGGGTTGCAAATCATTGACTTCAACGTAGGCATCTTCTTCTTAGTTGCCGTCTCGTCGATAGGCGTCCTCGGCATTCTGCTCGCCGGATGGTCGTCAAACAACAAGTTCACTCTCATCGGCGCGTTACGTTCAGGAGCCCAAATGGTGTCCTACGAGTTGTCAATAGGCTTGAGCGTCATCACGATGGTTTGTCTCGCCGGCACAATGTCGGTTGGCGGAATCATCGAGGCCCAGCGCGACCTGTGGTTCATCTTCTCGGGACACATCCCGGCGATTATCGCCTTTATCATCTATATGATTGCCGGCACTGCCGAGACCAACCGCGGCCCGTTTGACCTCCCCGAGGCCGAGAGCGAGTTGACGGCCGGTTACCACACCGAGTATTCAGGTATCCACTTTGGTTTCTTCTATCTTGCCGAGTATCTGAATCTGTTTATCGTTGCCGGCGTCGCCACGTTGCTGTTCTTTGGCGGATGGATGCCGTTCCACGTTCCCGGATGGGAGGGTTTCAACGCCATCATGGATTATATCCCCTCGGTTATATGGTTCATGGGCAAGGCTATCGTCCTGTCATTCATTATTATATGGTTCAAGTGGACATTCCCCCGACTCAGAATTGACCAACTGCTGTCGCTCGAGTGGAAATATCTGCTTCCCATCAACCTGTTTAACCTTGCACTGATGGTGGCTGTCATCACCCTTGGCTGGCATTTCTAATCACCGTCTTAACAAGCAATTACCATAGAAAACACGAATATAAACCAAACAATCACATACCATCATGAGCGATAAATTTGGAAAAGTGGCCCAGGTCATCGGCCCGGTAGTCG
>JAFLTK010000271.1 GCA_022511505.1 Muribaculaceae bacterium | reverse complement strand
AGCTAATCTTTTTGGGCGAGCCCGGAACGAAACATTTTCGCTCCGGGTTTGCCCTGTCTTGATGTGAATAGTGAATAGAGAATATATATTAGATGTTAGATATTTGCCGAAAAATCGCTATATTTGTACTGTCGGTTACCGAATGACGCACCGGCTATAAACACCGCAAGTGTAACATTCGGTAATTCAACAATATACAACTACCATAAGAAAACGAGTTCTTTTTCTATGAATGTAAGAATCCACCCGTCATGGAAAGCGGTTTTGTCTCGAGAATGGGATGAGCCCTATTTCAAGACGTTGACCGATTTTGTTCGTGACCGATACCGCCAAGCAACCATTTACCCACCGGCTGCAAAGATTTTCGCGGCCTTTGATGCTGTTGCCTTTGAGGATGTCAAGGTCGTGATTCTGGGACAAGACCCGTATCACGGCGAGGGACAAGCCAACGGACTCTGCTTTTCGGTCAACCCAGGCACGCCGCTCCCCCGCTCTCTGGTTAACATATTTAAGGAGGTTGCAGCCGATACCGGCAAACCGATGTCATGGGACGGCGACTTGACGAGATGGGCAACCCAAGGAGTCTTGCTGCTGAACGCAACGTTGACAGTCGAGGCCCATCAGGCCGCATCCCATCAAGGACGCGGGTGGGAAACGTTTACCGATCATGTCATCGATTGCCTTAATACCCGGCGAGATAACCTCGTTTTCATCTTATGGGGCTCATCGGCAATAAAGAAAGGCGCATTGATAGACCGCAACCGTCATCTCGTCTTGACGTCACCCCATCCATCGCCGCTGAGCGCGTCACGTGGATTCTTCGGCAATCATCATTTCACAACCGCCAACTCCTATCTTGCCAATCATGGGAAAAAGCCTATAGATTGGTAAACGGGATTCAACTTACGCTGGCTCCGGTTGAAGTTTATAGTTTATAAAAGAAGCCTTAAAATCGCCAACTTTTGAAATTAAATGACTATCAGAAATATAATAACATATCTGTTTATTTGCATAGCCGGGATGGTATGGGCTATAGAGCCGGGCGACGACACCCGTCAGGGAGTTAATGACCCGTCTTTCAGGTCCTTGCAGGTGACTGTCGACGGCAACGTTATGTCTATCCCGGTGATAACGTTGGGCGGACCGGAGCAGATTGTCATCAGTTTTGATGAACTGGGCGACGACCGGCGTTATATGCGTTATGAGTTGATTCACTGCGACGCTCGATGGCGTCCTGAAGGGTTGGTCGACAGCGAGTTCCTTGACGGCTTCAATATGGGTGACGTGGTTGATTATCGGTTTTCGGAGGCCACGCTTGTCCCCTATACCCACTATCAGATAGCACTCCCCAACGAGCAAGTTCGCTTCACGGCTTCGGGCAACTACCTTGTCAGAGTATATCCCGAAGATGACCCTAACGAAGTTTTGCTTCAAGCACGTTTCTCTGTGCTTGAACCTCTGACCGAAGTCAAGGCAGGTGTAACGACAACGACCGATGTCGATGTCAACGGCTCTCATCAACAGGTCGAGATTGCGGTTGATGCAGGTGACTACCCTATCGAGGATATGTTTAATGATTTAATTGTTGTGGTAGAACAAGATGGACGACAAGACAACTCGGTCATAGTCAGTCAGCCCCTACGTCTTGCCGGGCCGCGACGTGCTATCTATGAGCATCTTAGGCCATTGATATTTGATGCCGGGAACGAATATCGGCGCTTTGAAATGGTATCATTGTCACGCCCGCAAATGAACGTGGAGCAAATCGTTTACCAAGACCCGTATTATCACGCAACGCTGGCCGTCGACCAGCCACGAGCCGCGACGATGTACCAATATGACCGCACCCAAAACGGACGTTACCTCGTCAGAGAAAGCGACTCGCCGAGCGAAGACTCTGATGTTTTGGCCGACTATATCGTAACCTACTTTGCGCTCGATATGCCCGAACAGCAAGATTATGACATCTTTATTGATGGCGACCTCGTCAATCGTCGAATTGACCCGACTTCATTGATGACATTCAACCGCGCAACCGGACTATATGAGAAGGTGTTGCTCTTGAAACAAGGAGCCTATAACTACCAGTATATAGCGGTTCCTCGCGGGACGGGGTCGACACGCGGATTGACAAGCGTTGTTGAGGGCGATTATGCGCCGACGATTCATCAGTATACTGTCAAGGTCTATCATAGGCCTCGCGGCACACGCTATGACCGTCTGATAGGACTCGCCACAGTGTTTTCGGGAAGTTAATTACAGTTAACTTCAGCGGGTTAAAGTTGAAGTTTATAGGTTAAAAAGTTTACAATTCGTCATTAATGAATGAAACCGTTATGCTACAGATAAAGGACGCACTCGTATCACTTGATTTAATCGAGCAGTTTTTCTGCTGTGACCTCGATAAGTGCCTCGGTGAATGTTGTATAGAGGGCGATGCTGGCGCTCCGATTACCGGCGCTGAATATGAAAAGTTAAAGGAGATATTGCCCGCTATCAAGGACCGGCTACTACCGTCGGCTCTCGCCCAAATTGAGCGTCAGGGCGTAGGTTATGTCGATGAAGAGGGGGACCTCGTTACACAGATTGTCGACGGTCGCAACTGTGTATTTACGACCTACGGTCCCGGCGGCAAATGTCTTTGTGCCATCGAGGGGGCATATCGAGATGGGATAATCGACTGGAGAAAACCGGCATCCTGCTATTTGTATCCTGTAAGACTGACACGCTACCCGACTTTCACCGCCGTAAATTACCATAAATGGAAAATATGCCGATGCGCCGAGGTGCTTGGTCGTGCAAAAGGAACGCGCCTCTATCAGTTCCTTGAAGGACCATTGACCGAAGTTTTCGGTAAAGAATGGTATGACGAACTGAAAGAAGCGTGTGAAGCCTACCTTGAAGAATACGGTCAAACCAATTCTTAGTCAATAGGTTGGCCGTCGATAGTGCGACTCGGGCGGCACGGATTGCCATGGGCGACCACGCGAGGCGGGATGTCTTTGGTCACAACGCTACCGGCACCGATAACGGCATCATGGCCAATGGTGACTCCGGGCAGGATGGTGACATTACCGGCTATCCAAACGTTATCCTCTATTGTTACAGGAAGCGCCCTCATGAGTCCCGCGTTGCGCTCGGCGGCATGCAGGGCATGAACTATCGTATAAATGCTGCAATTGGGACCGATAAAGACGTTATCGCCAATGGTTACCTGCGCCTCGTCGAGAATTGTAAGATTGTAATTTCCAAAGAAATACCGGCCTATCTTTATGTGGCTACCGAAATCACAGTGGAAAGGACTGTGGATGGAGAACGGCTCCCCTATCTCGCCGAAAATTTGGCGAATAATTTCATCTCGCTTTTCGACAAGAGAGGGAGGCGTATTGTTGAGTTGAAAGCAAAGTTCCTCGGTCGACTGCATTAAGGGATAGACTTCAGGCTCGAAACCATAAATCCATTTTCCGGCCATCAAGTCATCGATTAATTTCATAACACAGTCATTCTGAACTATTTCTGTTTCTTTAAGTCAAATCCGGCCGTCATGCCGTCATATTGCGAAAGAAGGCTTGTGACCGTCGAGATAGTCCCTTTCTGCGACAGTTGTCCAACTTTCTCGAGAATGGCAAGAAGGCCCGAAACGTCAAAGGTAATTTCAATTTCCGAACTGCTTTTCTTTGAGATGAAAGCCTCCATTGTGCCGATATTGATGCCTTTAAGTACGGCAAAGTTAAAGAAAATTTGCTTGCCGTCCTCGCTCTGGGAAATTGTACCGCCGAGTTTGCCAACCTTGAGTTGCATGGTGAAAGTGCTGTCGGCATCAATTGTCAGCACGAGGTTCTGAACACCGGCCATCTTGTAGTAAGGTTCAAGTTTGTTGACAACGACCTGAGAAGCGGCAACACCGCCGGCTTGCATCAGGAAATTATCGCTCTTGAACTGCACGGCCGGCTGGTTATATTTCCAGGTTCCAACGAGATCTTGCATCGACAAGTTACCGCCAAAGCCAAGGGCACCGGCGACCGACGAAATGAGGCTGCCAAGACCCGAAGCGCCTGATGACTGGGTTGATTGGGATGTAGTGGGTTCTGTCTCGGTTGTGGTTTGTTCGGTCTGTTGCTGGCCGGTTGCTCCGGCAATCTTGCCAAGAGCATCCTTGATATCAAAAGCGTTGGCCGACGGGGCTATGAAAAGGATAGCGGCAACGATTGCCAGCGAATTTATAAATTTCTTTGTCATAATCATTTATAATTAGAGAGATTATTTCTTTTCTGTCTCGACATTCTCTTGAGCGGGACAGTGATTTAATTCCAGATCAATATCGTGATATTTCGAGTTCTGGGAGATGAACTCGGGGACAAGCGTCTTCATGGTGACAACCATTTTATGAATATCACCCTCAAAAGCGGCCTGCTTAAGTTGGTTGAGCATGTCAAGGACATGGTTCATGTCGTATGTAGTCACCTTGGCAACCATAATCTTCTGATGCTGAGTTGCAAGCGTTTTTTCCTTGTCGTTTAGCAACTCTTCATACAGTTTCTCGCCCGGACGCAATCCTGTTTCAATAATCTTGATGTCGCGGTCGGGGACCAGTCCGGCAAGAGAAATCATTCTGACGGCAAGGTCATAGATTTTGACCGGCTTGCCCATGTCAAAGATATAAATTTCACCTCCGTTACCCATACAGCCGGCTTCGAGCACAAGCGAACAAGCCTCGGGGATGGTCATAAAGTAGCGTATAATGTCACGGTGGGTGACGGTAACGGGACCACCCTGTTCAATCTGTTGGCGGAATCGCGGGATAACCGAACCGGTGCTGCCGAGCACGTTACCAAACCGGGTTGTGATGAAGCGTGTCGACGGGCGGTCGGTGTTGTGGCGATGGTGGAAAAACAACGACTGGACATAAATCTCGGCTATTCGCTTTGTGGCACCCATAATGTTGGTGGGGTTTACCGCCTTGTCGGTCGAAATCATAACAAATTTCTCGACATTGTACTTCTCGGCAAGGTCGGCAAGAATCTTTGTGCCAAACACATTATTAATAACAGCCTCTGTCGGGTTACGTTCCATCATAGGCACGTGTTTATAGGCAGCAGCATGGAACACATAGCGAGGATGGTACAAATCAAAGGCACGCTCCATGCGTTGCAAGTGGGTGATATCGCCAACCCAAAGGCGCAACTTGACATTGGGGAATTTCTCTTCCATTTCAAGTTGGATATCGTGCATCGGGGTCTCGGCCTGGTCAATGAGTACAATCTCGCGAGCGCCGTTGGCGGCAACTTGGCGAACGATTTCGCTACCAATCGAGCCGGCAGCCCCTGTAATCAGAACGACCTGGTCGCGGAGCAACCGATTGATATTGGGATTGTCGTTTTTGATGGTATCTCGACCAAGGAGGTCCTCAATCTTTATATTTCTAATGTGACCCGACAAGTTGGGGTCATCCTCGGCGTTCATGTCAAACTCCTCTACTTGGTTGAGCATCATCAACTTGATATTGTTGTCAAGAAAGACGTCCGCAAAGCCGGAACGCATTAATGATATCTGGGTTGAGAGGAAAAGCAACGTGTCACAGTTATACTTCTCAAACTGCTCCTTAACTTTGTTTTTGTCAAATTTGATAATAGGAATTCCGTTGACCGACGAGTCGGTTTTCTTGTCAGAAAGGCTAAGCAGAGCGATAGGGTTAAACTGACCTTCGACCTCGTTGTGAAGTGCACACGCGAGGGCGTAGGAATTGATGGCAGAGCCTAAGAGAATCACGCGCTTCCGGTCGACATTAACACTGACGAGCAAGTTATAAAGATATTTGAGAACCAGACGAAGCACCATCATGCCTGCAAAGGTGAAAACACCGACGGTCAAGATGTTCCATGGACGCATGTAGATATCACCGGTAAAGATGAAAGTAACTATCGATGCAAACCAAAGGGTAATCGACGCCGTGAAGCATAGCAACGCCACTCGATACATATCCTCAATCACCGATAGACGTATTATGTACATAAACGTCTTATACACAAAACTAAACAGCATAAAAGTCAAGACAAAGACGGCATACTTTGCCTCGACTGCATACATAAATCCATCCGCTTCGATATCGATGTTAAACTCGTAGGTCAAGATGCAACTGAACAACACAATAAGCATATCGATTGTCAGCACAAGCCATCGAGGCATAAAAGTAGATGTCAAGCGGCGAATATGTTGAGAGCGAGAGAGTTTTACAAGCAGGCGTTTATTCATAGGGCTATAATGAAGTGTGAATAGGGGTTTTTATCTCCTAATAAAGAGAAAACCGCACAAAGATAAGGTTTTTCTATTGTATAAGCAAATAAAAAATAAGATACTTTTATTTTTCGGTTTCTATGAGTCCTTTGGCGACAACAACAAGAACAACATCCTCGCCGGGAACAGGGGTGAACGTAATGTTGTTCCCTTTTCGGGAAGCGGGTGCTTTGGTGAACCGACCGTTTACCGGACTGTAATAAAAAGTTTCCAAGTCGTTGACAGTCAGTTTGTCGGTATTGATAGTCGCCTCCCGACCACTGTAGTCATAAACGAGGATGAAATCGCTGCCGCGCAGTGCTGTTAATCGGTCATACCGCTCTCCCACTCCGTTTTGTATGACAGACCGGTCGGGCTGATGGCTTCCGAGCGGGAAGATGGTAAAAAGCCTTTTAAGATGCTTCATTTGATTGAAGCCGTCGCAGTCAAGCGCTTCGACCCATGTTTTCTCGGCACCGTAGGCCGGTGGTAGTCCCGGACGATAAAACTGCATTATGGAATTATTGCCGTATGTGTGGCCACAAGAGCCTGCAAATACCGACCAGTAGGCATATCGGCGCACGTCTCTCGCCGTCCATCGCGGCTGGGTTGTGTCATGCAAGCCTTGGGGTATATCTTCATAACTTGGCTCGGCATCGAGAACCGGCTTAACCGGAGTCATAGCGAGAGCAGCCTCGGCATATCGCCAGTTGTCCTCCTCATTATCCTGCGGGTCGGAATGGTCGCCGTCGCCTTTGCGCTGGCCATAACGGCGGTGGCCGCTCTGGAACATGTTGAAATCGAGCCAATCAGCATCGTTGAACCACGTTGCCGAGCAAGTGCGACCAAAGGGGTGAAATGTCATTAGGTGATTGTCATCGGCCTCACGGATTGACCGGGCAAGGGCAACCCATTCTTCGGTCTTAACGTCTCCTCTGATGTCGCCACCTATAATCCAGATAATGTTAGGGTTATCGGCATAGCGCTCGCCGAGGAAACGCCCATATCGCCGTGCTTGCTCGACGGTCATTTTGCCGCCCTTTACCAAGCCGCCCCAGATGCAAACCATCCCGACATAGATTCCATTCTTGGCTGCACAGTCAACGATATAGTCGACATGGTCCCAGTAGCCGTAATCATCGCCGGACGTTGTCAGGTCAAAGTCATAATCGCCTTTAACCGATTTAGCGCCATAGACATTATAGGCCGGGACATCATTTACAGTTTGAATCTGAACGACATTAAAACCGGCATCGTCCGC
>JAFLTK010000270.1 GCA_022511505.1 Muribaculaceae bacterium | reverse complement strand
TCCTTGACTTGCGCAACGCTATCAGCGACGCTGTTGGCTATCGCAAGGATCCGATGGCTTCGTTCATCATCTGTGATGACTACTGGGAGAAAGAAAAAGAAATTACTATCGAGGATATGAATGACAGCGGCGACCCGCTGCTCATGGACGAGTGTGTTCTCGCCGACTATCTCGAGGACGAGGGTCAAAAGATGATGTATGTCTTTGATTATCTGACCAATCGCAGTTTCTATATCGTTCTCAAGGAGACGACACCGGGCAAGCATCTCGATGCGCCGGTCTGTGTCGCCTCAGTTGGTGAAGCACCGGCCGAGGCTGTTGACCTTGACGACTTTGATGCGCTCAACGATGCTCTTGCCTCAAAAGCCGCCCAAGGGGCTGATGAGTATGGCTTTGACGACGATTATAGCGACCAAGGTGGCTATAACGACGAGGACATCATCGATTTTAACGAGATGGATTATTAATCACCTCACGTCGAGCAGTTGGCGGACGACCACGGCGTTATTGTGCTCGCGGTCGTGGGATGAATAGAGCAATGTCACGACGGGATGACCGGCTATCTGTTGCTTGAAGTCGGCAAACGACGTGGACGCTTTTAGTTCGGCAGCATAGCGTGTGACAAATTCATCCCAGCGGTCGGTTGAATCGGCGTGAAACCATTCACGCAGTTCGGTCGACGGCGCTATATCTTTAACCCACAGGTCATAATGAAACTCATCGTGACTGAGGCCGCGAGGCCACAGGCGATCGATGTATACGCGAAAACCGTCGGCGGGCTCTGCCGGGTCGTAGGCCCGTTTTATTGAAATCTTACTCATAGCGTTTAATCTTTCATTATTAACCGCCGAGAGGGTCGTTTTGTTCTCTTTTGCCTTTTAGGGACAAAAGCCGCCGGCGAGATAGCCCGTCTTGCCCGCGATGAGGCCAAAGACCGGTAAATCAATGGGCGACGGTCTTTTTAGGCCTTCGCGGGTATTTGCCCAAAGGGCCAAAAAGGACGGGATGCCGTTTTGTAGCTGGTTTTGTTAAATTAAATAATTTTAGTAACTTTGCGGCTCAATTTTTTCCAACCATAAAACCCGCTGCCGAGTGCTTGAGAGTTGTCAGATAGCTGACCGCTCGTACCTCGTTAAAAACAAGACCCTTATGAACACCTGTCAACAAAATCAGCGTCACGCTCCGCGCGTCTCGGCATTGTATATGCTGATGACCGTCATCTTTTGTTGCTGTCTGATAATCAGCAACCTTGTTGAGATAAAGACTATCGACCTCGGGCCTATGACCATCACGGCCGGGGTTATCACCTTTCCCATTGCTTACATTATAAATGACTGTGTTGTTGAAATCTATGGTTTCAACAAGGCTCGCTTGATGATTTGGATAGGCTTCGCGGCCAATCTGGCAGTATCGCTGATGTTGCAACTGGCCGTCGCCCTTCCCGGCTCGGCCGAGTGGACCGCTCAAGAGGCGATGGCAACCGTCTTTGGCGCCGTCCCGCGCATCTTTGCCGCGTCGTTTATCGCGTTTCTCATCGGGTCGATGGTCAACGCTATTGTCATGTCGCGAATGAAAGCAGCCTCGGGGCGTCGGCATTTCTCGGTCCGCGCCATCGCCTCGACCATCCTTGGCGAAGGTGCCGACTCGCTGATATTTTTCCCTATAGCCTTTGCCGGCATCCTCTCGATACCGACAATCGTAACGCTCATCGTCACTCAGACGCTGCTGAAAACCGTCTATGAGATATTAATCCTGCCGGTCACGATTGCCGTCGTCGGGCGTCTGAGGCGGCTCGAAGGCGGCGACACGACTGATGACCCGCGTTCAACGGCATATTCTCTGTTTCCTCGCCTGTAGTATCGGCAGGCCATCCCTTTGATTTCACTTAATATATTCTACACATAGAACCATTCATCACTTTTCACGTCTTAAAAAAATTATGGAACACCAACCACCGCATCGTCCGCTGCATCCTACCCTATCGGCTCGCTACAGCGCCATAAGATGGGTGTGGTTTGACATCGACGACACAATTGTTAATTTTACACAAAATTCACGCACGGCGATGGCCGCCGTCTATGAACAGACGCCTCTGTTGCAAGACCTTTTTGCGGACACGGCTGCGTGGATTGAATGTTATGAGCACTACAACCGCATGCTCTGGGAGCAGTATAACCACGGCAAGATTGACAGCGACTTTCTCAGAGTCGAGCGCTTTGTTGCCCCGCTCCGCGAGGCCGGCTGTGACCCCGACCTTGCCGTCGAGACTGCTCGCACTCTCGACCCGCTTTATTTGAACATTCTCGCCGAGTGCCCCGCTAAAATCGACGGCATCAACTACCTGATGGACATCCTTGTCGAGCGCGGCTATCATATCGGCGTGCTCTCCAACGGTTTCCGCGGCATCCAGGAGAAAAAACTTGCAACCGCCGGCGTCGACAACAGCGTTGAGTGCATCGTCCTCAGTGAAGACATCAACGTCACCAAGCCCGACCGCCAAATCTTTGACCACGCGATGAAAATGGCCGGCAACCTCAACCCCGAGGCCCATCTGATGATTGGCGACAACCACTTTACCGACATCGTCGGCGCAGTCAATGCCGGGTGGCTGGCCATACATCTTGACCCGGAGCGACACTATGAAGGAACTTTCCGTCACAACGTCACCCGAGTCGACTCTCTGTCACAAGTTGCCGACTTTTTGCCCCAAATCGACCATTTTTAATGCGGAAATGCCTAATTTTGACACCTATAGCCGAAAAAATAGTCGATTATTTGTTGATAAATCAAAAAAAAGTGCGATATTTGCACTGCAAAAAGAAAAACACCCCTCTCGGTGCCATTTTTTGCGCTATTTCATTAGGTGACAATAAAGTTACGAAACATTAAAAATACAAAACAATGACTAAAGCCGAAATTGTAAACGAGATTTCCAAGACTACCGGCCTTGACAAGGCTAACGTGCTTGAAACAATTGAGCAGTTCATGAAGATTGTCAAGGGTTCTTTGGCAAGCGGTAACAATGTCTACCTCCGTGGATTTGGCAGTTTCATCGTCAAGACCCGCATGGAAAAGACTGCTCGCAACATCTCAAAGAACATCACCATCACCATCCCCGAGCATAAAATCCCCGCGTTCAAGCCCTCTAAAGTGTTCATGGAAGAGGTTCGCAAATAATTTTTGCACCTCATCCCTTCACCCGGCGACGACATTGCACATCGCTTGCCGTCGTTTCCCGGCTTGACCCGCAACTACGATATTTTTTATTAACCACTCTTTTAACAAACTTTACCCATGCCCAGCGGAAAGAAAAGAAAAGGCCACAAGATGGCTACTCACAAGCGCAAAAAACGCCTGAGAAAAAATCGTCATAAGAAGAAGTAAGACGGCCCTGTCTCTTGCCTCTAAAAAGACATTTAAAACGTATCCATGGCCGCGCCCGTTCCACTGTTTCAGTTGATAGGCGGCGGCCATGTTGTTAATTTATCCATTCAATGAAAAGCGAACTTATTGTAGACGTTCAGCCCGACGAGGCTTCGATTGCCTTGCTCGAAGACTCGCGATTGGTTTCTTTGCAGAAAGAATCGCGAAATCTGGCATACGCCGTCGGCGACATTTACCTCGCAAAAGTCAAAAAACTGATGCCGGGGTTGAATGCCGCCTTTGTGAACGTCGGTTATGAGAAAGACGCTTTCCTCCATTACTTGGACCTTGGTCCCCACTTTGCCTCCTACTCGGCTTTCCTAAAACAGACTCTCGAGGAGAAAAAAAACGTCAACATCTCCAAACTCAAGCGCCTGCCCGACATTGACAAGCACGGCTCAATCGCCGAAACTCTCACCTCCGGCCAGGAATTGCTCGTTCAGATTGTCAAAGAGCCAATCTCGTCCAAAGGGCCCCGACTGACATGTGAAATCACCTTCACCGGCCGTTTCATGGTCCTCATCCCCTTTGGCGAGAAAATATCTATATCCCAGAAGATTAAAACCACCGAAGAGAAACTGCGTCTGCGCCAACTCATCGAGAGCATAAAGCCCCGCAACTTCGGTGTAATCGTTCGCACCTCGGCCGAAGGCAAAGGCGCCGCCGAACTCAACAACGAACTTCGCACCCTCCTCAAATCCTGGGAAGACACCGTTGCAAAGGCTCGAACCGTCACATCGCCCGCGCTGGTCTATGAAGAAAAAAGCCGCATCGTCGGTGTGTTGCGCGACATCTTCAACCCGTCGTTTGAAAGCGTATATGTCAACAACCGCGACATTTATGACCAGATAGTCAAATATGTCACGCTGATTGCCCCTGACCGCGCCGACATCATCAAACTCTATGACCGCGACGAGCCCATCTTTGACCACTTCAACATCACCCGCCAAATCAAATCATCGTTTGGCAAAACGGTCTCGTTCAAAAGCGGCGCCTACATCATCATCGAGCACACCGAGGCGCTTCACGTCATCGACGTCAACTCGGGCAACCGCTCCAAAGCGGCCGCCGACCAGGAGTCAAACGCCCTCGAGGTAAACCTGCGCGCTGCCGACGAGATTGCGCGTCAGTTGCGCCTGCGCGATATGGGCGGCATCATTGTCATCGACTTCATTGACATGAATAAAGCCGAGCATCGCCAGAAACTCTATGAGCACATGCGCGAAGTGATGGCCAACGACCGTACGCGCCACAACATCCTTCCCCTCAGCAAGTTTGGCTTGATGCAGATTACCCGCCAGCGCGTGCGCCCCGCTCTCGACATCACAACTACCGAGAAATGCCCCTCATGCTACGGCAAAGGCGAAGTTCAGCCCTCGCTCCTGTTCACCGACACCCTCCGCGAGAAAATCGACTACCTGACCGAGCATCTCAACGTCAACGGCTTCACCATCTATGTCCACCCCTTTGTTGACGCATACATCAAGAAAGGCATCATCTCGCTCTATCGACGCTGGCGACTCGAGACCGGCCGAAAATTCAAAATCCTCCCTGACCAGTCTCTGGCCTACCTCCAGTATCGAGTCATCGGACCCGACGGCGCCGAGATTGACCTACAGGAAGAAAAAGATGTCGACTCGTCGGCATCCAAATCCAAAAACCGAGCAAAGAATCGAAGTAACAACGAGGAATAGCAAACCATCCCAACTAAGGATAGCAAAACCTCTCAACGAGGAGCAACAACCCTTGCCAACCTCCGTTAACCGACCAACCCGGGTGCCCCGTCATCGGCGCCCGGGCTTTTTTTCACTACTTGTTCATGCGTTTCAGCAGGTTGTAGGACGACACTACGCCCAGTTCGCCGGCTTTACTCAGGTCGGCGGCTCCGGCATCGCGATTGCCGAGCAAGAAATAGACATACCCGCGATTATAGAAAGCCTCGCCAAAATCAGGTTTAAGTTCAATCGCTTTGCCAAAGGCGGCAAGCGCGCCCGTCAGGTCGTCGGCCTCGAGGAGCACCACACCCTTGTTGAAATGGGCAATCGACATCTGGGGCGACAGTTTCAAGGTCGTGTCAAGATCGTCGACAATAGCGCGAACCGTCGCACGGCGGTCGTCGAGGTGCAGGTTGCCGCCACCATTGGCCACATCCTGCGCCGGATTGACCTCGTCGAGCGTCGATAGTTTGTAGCGCGCAATCGCACGCATAAAGTAACCGAGGGCAAAGTCGGGCGACATTTCGACGCAACGGTCAAAGTCGGTAATTGCCGCCGCATAGTCGCGAAGCGTCATCAGGTCCATTGCGCGGCCAAAGTAGTCGATAGTGCGTGGAGCGTGGGACGCAAGATAAGAATTGTAGTAGTCAACCGAACTGAAGTGGCGACGCGTTGTCTCGTCGTCGGTCATCGACGGCTCACGGTTGGTCACGCGCAGCGGCGAGCGAAGTATGCGCGTAGAGTTGATGTCGTCGACCTCGCGGACGTAGTCACCACCCGGCTTGAGTTCGGTCGGGTCGTCATAGAACGTGACCACAAAGATTGGTTCAATCGCCACGGCTACATTGCGGTCTTGAACCTTGCCGCGAATATCTTTGCTGTTATATTCGCGGGTATCGGTAGTGTTGTCCTCGATGGTCGTCAACGACGTGAAGCGCCGCGTTATCTCCTCCTGAGTGTCACTATTGTGCTCGTCAAGGGCCACCTCGTCGTCGGTAGGAGCCGCGTATGGCGTGCCGTCGAGCGGACTGCGGTGGACGCGTTTTTTGGCCAACGTGAGCGACTTGTTATAGTCTGCCTCGGCACTGCGGTCACCTGCAAGGCGCTTGCAATCAAACCGGACGAAATAGGCTGCTGCAAAGTCGGGGAAAGCCTCGATGACGCGGTCGAGGTCGGCAATCGCCTCCTTGAGGCTGCCAATCTGGCGATAGAGCATCGCCCTGTTATACAGGGCTTTATAGTCGTTGGGATTCAACTTAAGCACACGCGAGAAGTCCTCGATAGCCTTATTGTCGTCGCGCGTCTCGGCCCGTAGCAAACCGCGGTTGAAGATAGCGACCGTGTTGTTTGGCTCAAGTTGGATGGCATAGTCAAAATCGGCCATCGCCCCAAAATAGTCGTCAAGTTTGTAGCGTATGTAGGCGCGGTTGATAAATAGACCCGTGAAATGAGGTTGAAGCCTTATCGCCTCGTTCATATCCTCAAGAGCGCCTTCGAGAAGCGTGTCTCGAGCAATAGCAAGGTCGGCACGCATGATATATGCGTTCATCGCATTCTTGTTAATCTCAATCGCGCGGTCAATATCCCCGAGCGCCGCCGTCGTGTCGCCCTCGGCTATCGATAGGCGCGCCCGTCCCAAGTAGGCGTTTTCAAACGACGGATAGCGCTCAATCAGTTTCTTAAGCGTCTCGCGCGCCCCGTCATAGTCCTTTAACTCCTCTTGGGCTATCGCCTTGTTGAACATAATCCCGCGATTCTCGGGAAGCATTGCAAGCGCGCGGTCATAGTCGGCAATCGCATCCTCAAAGCGACCCATATTTTGCGCCGCGACACCTCTGACCTCGTATGCGTCAGTGATAAAAGGATTGCGCTCAATCGCCTCTCCGGCGTCGCTATATGCACCGGCATAATCCTCGAGATTCAACTTGGCTACAGCGCGATAAAAATAAGGCTGTGCAAGTTGGGGCTTAACGCTGATAACTTGATTAAAATACTGAATAGAAAGCAGATAGTCCTCAAAGTAGAGTGTATTGCGACCGATGCGCATAACCTGGTCGGTATTAATCTGACCATGCGCAACCCCGGCCGTTGCCAGCCCAATGACCGCCAACAGCACCCTGACAATATATCCAATTCTCGCTTTCATAATTGCAAATGACGTCCTAAACTCGATTTCTTAATTGCAAATTACAAAATTACACAAAATTGTCAACACATTCACGCCCTCTGTCCCCTTTTAACATAATTGAACACATTCTCCCACCGGTTTGCTACTGAGCCACGGAATCGGCGCAGCGAATCTGACAAGGGTAAAATAAAAATCGCCATAACCTATTCGATTACAGCGACTTTTTTAATTTTGTCGGGGTGAGAAGATTCGAACTTCCGACCACACGCCCCCCAGACGCGTACT
>JAFLTK010000144.1 GCA_022511505.1 Muribaculaceae bacterium | reverse complement strand
ATCCCGTAGGGACGCGACATGTCGCGTCCACATAATCCGGTGAAATTCAACACATTGACGCGCGGACGCGACATGTCGCGTCCCTACAGGGCTACCCGCGTTTTGATGGCGCGATAGCGCCACCGTGATAAATCTTGATAAAACGTGATATACCAACGTCGTCCCGGTCCGGTTAGGTCGAGGAGCAGGAGCTCCTCGTCACGTGGTCGCGCGTCTCTACATGACTAACAAAAAAATCCCGCACTCACTTCAACAGCGGGTGGCGGGACTAAGCCAAAAGGCGTTTGTAATGCTGGTCTCTGTTAAGAGACTTACAAAGAGATTATATCATACTTACTCACACCACGTCAAGAACCGCGTCTGCCGTCTCGCGACGATACCGGTGTCTTGATGTTGCCTTGGTCTTAGTCCGCATTATTTAATATGAGTAACCAAAAAATGATACGTAAAAAAATCATCAGCCTAAGAGAATTGCAACGGTGTATAGTATTCAATATGCAAATTTATATGGAATCTTTGAATAATCAAAATCTTCTTAACAAAAAATAACTCTTTTCCTGTTTTTTAGCCTTTTTATAACCATTTTCAAGCAATTTATTGGCATTTAATCGGCGCAATATAAGAAATTTATTTTTAAATTTGTCGCCAAACCATGAAACCACGGTATTAACAAAAAAATGTTTGAGATATTACAAAAAACTTACTATTCAGAGCGCGTTGTCGAGTTGATAGTGAAGGCGCCATTGATAGCGCGGTCGCGTCGGCCGGGACACTTTGTGATAGTCAGAACGGGCCACGGCGGCGAGCGCATTCCGCTGACGATTGCCGATGCCAATGTCGATGACGGCACGATTATGCTCGTTGTCCAGAACGTTGGCGTTTCGACGGCCAAGATATGCGCGCTCGAAGCGGGCGATTCGTTTACCGACGTGGTCGGGCCGCTCGGTCAGGCAACTGATATAGAGCGAGTTGGAACGGTAGTGTGCTGTGGCGGCGGCGTGGGTGTCGCTCCCCTGCTCCCCATCATCAAGGCGATGAAGGCGGCCGGCAACAAGGTGATTTCAATCTTGGCGGCGCGCAACAAGGACCTGATTATCTTGCGTGACCGCGTGGCCGAGCATAGCGACGAACTTATCATCATGACCGACGACGGCAGCGACGGCCGCCGCGGTCTTGTCACCGACGGCCTCGAGGAGGTACTCAACCGCGAGAAGGTCGACAAGGTTGTGACTATCGGCCCGGCGGTGATGATGAAATTTGTCTCGCTGCTGACTCGCCGCTACAACGTGCCGACCATCTGCTCGCTGAACACCATTATGGTCGACGGCACGGGCATGTGTGGCGCCTGTCGCGTGACGGTCGACGGCCGCATGCGGTTTGTGTGTATCGACGGACCGGAGTTTGACGCCCACGGCGTCGACTTCGACCAAATGATAACCCGATTGAAAACCTACGACCAATGACAAGAGAAGATATCATGGCGGCCTCGAGCCGCGACAGCGAGTGGCGCGAGCAGTTGCGCGCCGACCTGTCGGCACGCGAGCGCACGGCCATCCCGCGCGCGTCGATGTCTATGCTCCACGGCAACTATCGCGTGACCTGCAACCGCGAGGTCAACCTCGGCCTGAGCCGCGAGCAGGCGATTCTCGAGGCGACGCGTTGCCTCGACTGCCCTGACCCGCAATGTGTAGGCGGTTGCCCCGTTGGCATCGACATCCCGGGGTTCATCAAAAACATCCAGCGCGGCGACGTCGACATGGCCGCAGCCATCCTGAAACAGAGCAGCCCGCTGCCGGCAGTCTGCGGCCGCGTGTGCCCTCAGGAGCGGCAGTGTGAAAGCCGCTGCATCTACCACAAGATGAAAAAACAGCCGGTTGCAATCGGTTATCTCGAGCGCTATGCGGCCGACAATGCCGGGCCGGTCGAGGCCACACGCGCCCCGCGCCTCGGCATCAAGGTTGCCGCCGTTGGCTCCGGTCCCGCCGGACTCGCCTTTGCGGGCGACATGGCCGCGCGCGGCTTTGACGTCACCGTTTTTGAGGCGCTGCACGAGATTGGCGGTGTGCTTAAATATGGCATCCCCGAGTTCCGCCTCCCCAACTCGATTGTCGACACCGAGATAGAGGCGCTCCGTCACATGGGCGTCGAGATGGTAAAGGACTGTGTGATAGGCAAAACGATAAGTTATGACGCGCTGATTGAAATGGGCTTTGCCGGGGTGTTTGTAGCCTCGGGAGCCGGCCTGCCGCGCTTTATGGGCATCCCCGGCGAGAACTTGAACGGGGTCATGTCGGCCAACGAGTACCTGACGCGCATCAACCTGATGGGCGCCGGCAAGCCGGGCTGTGACACGCCGGTGTTGAAAGGGCGCTCGGTGGCGGTCATCGGTGGCGGCAACACGGCGATGGACTCGGTCAGAACGGCTCGACGCATGGGTGCCGAGCGCGCCATGATTGTCTACCGCCGCAGCGACGCCGAGATGCCGGCACGCGCCGAGGAAATCGAGCATGCGCGCCAGGAGGGAGTCCTCTTTATGACGCTCCACAACCCGGTGGAATATCGCGGCGACGAGCGTGGCCGCGTCAACAAAATGATTGTGCAGCGCATGGAACTCGGCGAGCCCGACGAGAGCGGTCGCCGCAGTCCTGTTCCCGTCGAGGGCGACCTGATTGAGGTCGATGTCGACCTGGTGATTGTCAGCGTCGGCGTCTCCCCCAATCCGCTGATACCTAACGCCGTCCACGGACTCGACGTCTCGCGGCGCGGGACGATAGTGGTCAACGACGCGACGATGCAGTCGTCAATCCCCTCGCTCTATGCCGGTGGCGACATCGTGCGCGGCGGGGCGACGGTAATCCTTGCGATGGGCGACGGACGCCGGGCGGCCGCCGCTATGGCCGAGGCTATCGCTCAGCGCTCCTCGCAGTCAAAATAGACGTTGTGATGACACGCCGGGCACTCCTCGATGACGTGGTCCACAATGAAATGGCGCGTCGCGATTCCGGCGATTGTTGACATTTGATGAGACACAAGCAATATGGTGGTCGACCCGGCGAGGTCGGCCACTATTTCATACAGGCGGTGCTCAAAGCGCTTGTCGACATAACTGAGGGGCTCGTCGAGCACGAGCACTTCGGGCTCCGACACCAACGCGCGCCCCATCAGGGTGCGTTGCAACTGGCCGCCCGAGAGGTTGCCGATACATTTCGATTTATGCTCTTTAAGCCCCATGCGCTCAATCATTTCGGCGACACGCTGCTCGCGCTCGGCCGAGGCTATTTTCCGCCCGAGCAGCCCCGAGGCGACAACCTCCTCGACCGTCACCGGAAATCGCGAGTCAATCATATTCTTCTGAGGCAGGTAGCCGATGGGTAACGTCGCCACCGGGCACCCTTGGTTGAGATATTCCACTCGTCCGGCAGTCGGCTTGAGCAATTTCAGAATGATGCGGAGCAGGGTGGTTTTTCCGCCGCCGTTCGGACCTGTTATAGCCACAAAGTCGCCACGATTGACCTCGAGGGATATATCGCTGAGTGTCACGATTTTATCCCACTGCATATAGACGTTTTGCAGTCGTATCAGCGTGTCGCCGGCGCGGTGTTGATGGTCGTGGCTCATTGCTTGGCGGGCGTTTGGTCGGCGCCGGCAATGGCGTCGACAATTTTGTTAATATCGGCCTCCCAGTCGGCGTCAAGCGGGTTGATGTCGACACGGCGCAGCCCTATCTGGGCGTTGACGGCCTCAGCCTGACGGCTGTCCATCTCTTTTTGGAAGAAAAACACCTTGGCGCCGTGCTTGCGGCCGGCATCAATGGACGACTGGAGGTTGGGGATGGACGACTCCTTGGTGGAGTGTCCCACGGCAATCTGGTTCAAACCATAGTCACGCGCAAAATAACTCAACGACGGGTGCCACACCAGGAAATACTCTCCCTCGACGGGTTTCAATCGCTCAGCGATAGCGCGGTCCATCGAGTCAAGTCGTGCGTCAAATCGCTGATAATTTGCGTTATATGTTTCGGCTCCGGCGGGGTCGGCCTCAACCAGCGCGTCGCGCATGTTACGTGCAATGACGCGGGCGTTTTTGACCGACGACCACGTGTGGGGGTCAACGTCGTCTGATGCGGCCGGGGCGGCGTGGCGGTGGGCCATACCCCCGTTGACATGCGCCCCCTCGATGAGGTCAATTCCGGCTGACGTGTCAACAACTTTCAGCGACGGGTTAACCTCGCCGATGCGCTCCAGAAGGCGGTCCTCAAAGGCCATGTTGCCGGCACGAAAATAGAGAATCGACTCCTCGAGGTCGCGCATGTTGGCAACCGACGGCTCGTAACTCTCCGGATTTCCTCCACTTTCAAGCAGGCATTTGACATCAAGACGGTCACCGGCAATCTCATCAAGAAAATATTTTTGCGGCGCGAGCGACACCGTCACCACCGGTTTTGAATCAACACGACGGCCCTCGCCACATGCGCTCAACACAATCGCCGGCAGCAGCAACGCCATCAGTCTGACAACATATCTGTTAAACTTCATCATAAAAGCCAATTGACATAAAGCAAAAAACTGCATCATCAAGGCAAAATTACCACAAAAAATCCACCCCGCCAAAACGCCCGCCCATTTTTTCCCGTTGTAGAGTCAAGGGACAAGTCAAGGGATGAATAGGGTCGTGCATTGCTTTTATAGGACTAAATTGATTGGGTAGCAAATACATACCACGATTTATCGTTGCCACTTCGCTGAATATACCCCTTTTCGACCATATTCTGCAATTGCTTTTTAACAGCAGAGGTTACTATGCCACATCTCTTCGCTAATTCTTCAATAGTAACATCAGGGTTTTCAAGCATCAATTGAAGCATGACGTTGGTTGTTTTACTCCTAAAAGTGATTTTTTGTCCGTCATACCACCAGACATCAGGAGACTGTTCTTTAATAAAATCAATATTATATTGTATCTCCTTTGAAATTGTTTTATTAAAATATTTTAGGAATGGAGTGATTTGGCTTAGTTTCGCATTAGCTCCGACCGATGGCTCTTTCCCCACTTTAAGGTCGCATTTATGCAAAGCCTCTAAATAGTGGTATTTATCTCTATTTCTCACGACAATCATGGGCCAACCATGCCTTGCCATTATATAGTTGACCATCAGTCGCGCAATGCGTCCGTTCCCGTCCTCAAAAGGATGAATGCGAATATAGCGGTAATGAAATAACGCTGCAAGTTCAACCGGCGTATACTTTCCCGAGGCCTCGGCTTCGTTATACCAGTCGACCAAGTCGGCCATTAATGCCGGAGTTTCTTCAGGCGACGCGTAGTCAAAACGGTCACCATAACGGGTAATCACACTATTGGGGCGCGTTTTATATTGTCCTGCATGAATTACGTAACTCGTAGTAAAGCCCCCGGGAAGATTTTTATATACCGTATAATCTTCACGCAAGAGCACTTTATGAAGTTGGCGAATAAAATTTTGAGTCAATGGGGTATCTTTTAAATCAGCCTGCTCTGTCATCATTTTCAGACCAACCTGACTCGCCTTCATGTCGTTGTAGTCTTTCAATTCACCCTCGCCCACAACCTTTCCGAAAAGAAGAAGCAACTCGGTTTGGCCGTAAGTCAGCGTGTTTCCCTCGATATGATTGCTATTGAAGTTATAGTCAACGGTAAACCTAAGACTTAGGAGATATTGTTTTCGTCCTTCGAGAGGATGAAGATTTTTCCACTCTTGATATAGCTGGTCTACTTTATTCATATTCTAATTTTTTACGTTCAAAGGTGGCCAATGGCTACCTTTGAATTGATTTTTTGCAAATTTACATCTTTATTTTAAATCTACAAAACATGATTGTTTTTTCTTTCCATATTTGCCGGTTTTCGCCTTTCGGGCTTGCGTCGGGAACAAAAAGAGGGTGCCTCAAAACATGGCTATCCGGATTTTTGTCCGCCTCAGGGCGGGTATGAGCCCAAAGGGCGAAACGGGGGTTGGCGATTTCGCGATTTTTTTGTAATTTTGCGGCGCAAAGGGGGCTATTTGTGTCTCTAAAAATCTTATTAACAATGACTTTTGAAGAATTACTATATAACGACGATGTGCTTGACGCGCTCGACGCGATGGGATTTGATGAATGTACGCCAATTCAGGAACGCGCCATCCCGGCGGTGCTCGACGGCCGCGACTTGCTTGCTGTTGCCCAGACCGGAACGGGCAAAACCGCGGCCTACCTGCTACCGGTCATCGACCTGATTGCCGACGGTGGATTTCCGACCGATGCGGTCAACTGTGTCGTTATGGCGCCCACGCGTGAACTCGCCCAGCAGATTGACCAGCAGATGCAGGGATTTGCCTACTTCCTGCCGGTGACCTCGATGGCCATCTATGGAGGGACCGACGGCAAGACGTTTGACCAGCAAAAAAAGAGCCTGACGATGGGTGCCGACGTGGTAATCGCCACCCCGGGCCGACTGCTTGCCCACCTGAAAATGGGTTACGTGGACCTCTCAAAAGTGTCGTTTTTCATTCTCGACGAGGCCGACCGCATGCTCGACATGGGTTTCTATGACGATATCATGAAAATCTACCAGTCGTTGCCCGATGACGTGCAGACGCTGATGTTCTCGGCCACAATGCCTCCCAAAATCCGCCAGTTGGCGCGCAAAATTTTGAAGAATCCCGCCGAGGTCAAAATCGCCGTCTCAAAGCCCGCCGACAATATCGACCAGAGTGTCTACATGGTCAATGACGGCGGCAAGGTGGCGCTCCTCTCCCACATTTTCAACGAGACGCCTCCCGAGCGCGTCATCCTTTTCTCGTCGTCCAAGCAGAAAATCAAGGAGTTGGCACGAGAGTTGCGCGGCAAGTTCAACGTTGCCGAGATGCACAGCGACCTGGAGCAAGAGAAGCGCGAGCAGGTGATGCTCGACTTCCGCGCCGGCCGCGTTGGTGTGCTGTTGGCAACCGACATCGTGGCGCGCGGCATCGACATCGACGACATCGCCATGGTCATCAACTATGACGTCCCGCGTGACGCCGAGGACTATGTGCACCGCATCGGCCGCACGGCGCGCGCAGCCTCGTCGGGCAAAGCCGTCACGCTCGTCAACGACCGCGACCGCGTGGCCCTCGCACGCATCGAGAAACTTATCGAAATGAAAGTGCCCCGCAAGGAACTTCCCGCCGAACTCGCCGCGGCGGCATCAGGCGGCGACCGCGGTAAATCTCGCTCCAAAGGCGGCAAACGCGGCGGCAAGCAGGCTGATAAACAGGGTAATAAAACAAGCGCAAAGCAAGGCGACAACCGCAAACGCCGCGGCAACAAGCCCAAAGCAAACCATGCTCCCGACGCCTCAGCTCAAACTCCCAAGGCCGACGCTCAAAAGGCCGACGGCGCCAAACGTCGCCACCGCGGCGGTCGACGCCACCGCAAACCCGGCAACGGCACTCCCCCGGCCCCTCAATCCTGAACTCCACGACAGCGGGTTTGTCTTAGGGTAAATACGTCTAATTTGACGAACCGGTGTTCCAGCCGCCGCCAAGAACTTTGTAGAGGGTGACGACGGCAAGATACTCGTCGCGCACGGCGTTGCTGAGCGACACTTGCGCTTCAAAGTAGCGACGCTCGGCGTCAAGCACGTCTATATAGTTGATTGTGCCGCCTTTGTACTGGGTATAGGCGAGGTCGACATAACTGAACGAGGCGTCGCGCAACTCTTTGCTACGGGCAACGCGCTGCTGCATCTCGCGATAGTTGACGATAGCGTTGTTGACCTCAGTGAAAGCCGTCAATACGCTCTTTTCATAGTCGAGACGCGCCTGGTCGTAGGCGGCAATTGCGGCTTTATACTTGCGATGATTACGCCCGAAATCGAAGATAGTGCCGGTGATATTTCCAAGCAGATAGGAGAACGGCGAGCGGAAAAGGTTTTGGACAACATCATTTTCCCAACCTCCGGTGACGGCGAGACGCAATTTGGGGAACTGGTTGCTGTAGGCCACGCCTACGCCTGCCATCGCCGCCTGTAGGCGCAGTTCAGAGGCGCGCAGGTCGGGACGCCGCTCAAGCAGTGCGCTCGGTAGTCCAACCGGCATCTTCGCTATAAGATTCTCATTTAGAGCGGCATTGACCTCAAGCAGGCTCTCGCCGGGATATTCGCCCATCAACAGCGTGATGGCATTGCGGGCCATGGCGATGCGGCTGTTGAGGCTCGGAATGAGCGCGGCAGTAGTGGCAACCTGCACCTTGGCCTGCTGGTAGACGATTTCTGACGTCAAGCCGCCTTCATAGCGCAGGCGCGCCATCTCGAGCGCTTGCTCGCGCGACTTGAGGGTGCGACCTACGATGTCGAGTTCGTTCTCCAAGGCAACCAGATTGAAATAGGCCGTGGCCGCCTCGGCTATCAGCGTGATTTGCAGGGCACGCTGGGTTTCGACCGACGCCTGATATTGCGCCCCGGCCTGACGACGCGCCTGGCTCAGACCGCCCCAAAGGTCGATTTCCCAGTTGACGGTCGCCTTGACCGACAGTTCGGGGTCGTTGCTGAATTTCTCGCCATAGTAGTCGTTGGTTTCCTTCGTTGCGCCGACGATGCCGGTCACCGTGGGCAGGTAGTTCAACTTGTTGACGCCGTAAAGTTGGCGCAGTTCCTCGACGCGCGCTGAGGCTTTCAGCAGGTCGCGATTGTTCTCGAGCGTCTTGGCTATGATGCGGCTCAGCGTCGGGTCGCTGTAAAACTGGAACCACTCGACGTCGGCGGCCGAAAGGCTGTCGACACTGACGCCGTCGATGGTGGAGGGGAGACGCAAGTCGGGGCGCTTCAGGTTGCGGGTTCCCGAGCATCCGGCGAGCAACAGGGCCGCGGCGAGGATTGTGAGGATATGTTTCATCATTGGTCTTGCTTTTTTAGGAGGGCGCGCCGGGTTTTGAGCGTGGCCAATTTCTCATTCAATCGGTAGACGGCCACAAAGAAGAACGGCACAAACACGATGCCGACGGTGATTGCTACCGCCATGCCAAAGAACACGCCGGTGCCGATGTCGCGTCGTGCGGCAGAACCCGGTCCGGTGGCAATGAGCAACGGCAACAAGCCGAGCATGAACGCGAGCGATGTCATCACGATTGGGCGGAAACGCAGGCGCGCCGCGTTCAGCGCCGCTTCCCGTGGGGTTTCGCCTCGCTCAACGCCCTCTTTGGCAAACTCGACAATCAGGATGGCGTTTTTGGCCACGAGACCGACGAGCATCACGAGCCCGATTTGGAAATAGATGTTATTCTCGAGACCGGTTATCCAGATGCCAAGGTAGGCGCCGACTCCGGCAACCGGTAGCGACAAAATCACGGCAATGGGTACCGACCAACTCTCATAGAGCGCCGCAAGTACCAGGAAAACAAACACAAAGGCGAGTCCGAGCACCATCATCGTGTTGCCCGACTCGTGTTTCTGCTGGTAAGAGAGACCGCTCCACTCCACACCGATATTTTCAGGCAATTTCTCCTTGACGAGTTGCTCGAGGGCGTTCATCGCCTCGCCGGTGCTGTAGCCCTGGGCCGCCTCGCCCGAGATGGTGGCGGCATTGAACATATTGAAACGGCCTATGGTGCCGGGGCCGGTGGTGAAACGGCTCGTGCCGAGCGACGTGACGGGTATCATAGCCCCGCCGCCACCACGCACGTAGAACAGGTTAAGACCCTGACGCGTAGCGCGATATGGAGCCTCGGCCTGGAGGTAGACGCGATAGATGCGGTTAAAGAGGTTGAAGTCGTTGATGTAGACCGAACCGGTAAACGCTTTCATCGTCGAGAAGATATCGTTGATGGGGACGCCGTGGAGTTGGGCGTTATCGCGGTCGACGTCAAAGTATAGTTGTGGAATGTCGCTCTGGAGTGACGACGAGAGGTCGGCAAACTCGGGGCGCATCGCTGCCGCGGCGAGCACGGTGTCAACGGCCGCCTGAAGGTCGGCGTAGGTGGCCTCGCCGCGTGCCTCGAGAACCATCTCAAAGCCACCCGACGTTCCCAAGCCGGGAATGATTGGGGGCGACGAGGCGTGGACGTCACTCTCGGGATAGGTCTGTAAATGTTTGATTATGCGGTTTTTGACCTTGTTGATATCGCGAGTCTTGCGGTCGCCCCACGACTTTAGGATGACAGTCAGCGTTGAGTGGGCCTGATTGGTGCCGAGACGGGGCGACGAGCCGGTCACGTTGAGCACGTGGGCCACATCGGGGTCGCTCATCAAGTACTCGATGGCACGGTCTGTCACACGGCGTGTACGCTCGATTGTGGCCCCTTCGGGCAGGTTGAGTTCGACGGTGAAATAGCCTTGGTCCTCGGGCGACATGAAACTTTGGGGCAACAGCGAGTTCATCACATAGATAAACACGAGCGCGAGCCCGAAGCCGGTCATCATGCGGCGCGAGTTGCCGAGCGCCATCACGATGCGCCGCCCGTAGAAATTGTTGCCCCGCGCAAGCCAGATGTTGATGTAGCGGAACACGCGATGCTTTTTCTTCAACCCCTCGGGTTGCAACAGCATCGAGCACATCACGGGCGAGAGGGTCAGCGCGACGATGGTCGAGATGATGACGCTGACGGCGATGGTGATGGTGAACTGGCGGTAAAGTTGGCCGGTGATACCGGGCAGGAAACTGACGGGGACAAACACGGCACACAGCACGAGCGACATCGCTATCAGCGCCGAGCCAAGGTTGGCCATCGCGCGACGTGTCGCCTCTTTGGGGTCAAGCCGCTCTTTGTTCATAATGCGGTCAACGTTCTCGACAACAACGATGGCGTCGTCGACAACGATACCGATTGCGAGTATCAACCCCAGGAGTGTCAGCATGTTAAGCGAAAACCCAAAAACGAGCATGACGCCAAATGTGCCAATCAGCGAGATGGGCACGGCGATGACGGGAATCAGCGTGGCGCGCCAGTTCTGGAGCGAGAGGAACACGACGAGGATAACAAGCAGGAGCGCTTCAAAGAACGTTCTGTAGACGTGGTGAATCGACTCCTTGATATAGGTGGTCATGTCAAACGGTATCTCGTAGGTGATGCCGTCCGGGAAATTGCGGGCAATCTCGTCCATCGTTTCCTTGACGCGCTCGGCCACTTCCATGGCGTTGGCGCCCGGGAGCATGGTGATGTTGAGCACAGCCGCGTTCCCGCCGTTGATACCGCTTTCGGTGGCGTAGGACTGCGCCTCAAGCGACACGCGGGCAACATCCTTGAGGCGTATCAGCGAGCCGTTCTCTGAGGCGCGAATGACGATGTCCTCAAATTCCTTGACGCTCGACAGTCGTCCGCGCGCCACGATAGGCACCGTCAGGTCGACGCCATCGTTGGGCGCCTGGCCAAGGACGCCTGCGGCCGACTCGCGGTTCTGGTCCTTTAGTGCATTTTGTATATCCTTGACAGTCAGACCCATGTCGGCCAACTTGTCGGGCTGTACCCACAGTTGCATCGCGTAATAGCGGCTGCCGACGTTGGAAACGGCGCCTACGCCGGGGATGCGTCTGAGAAGGTCGACGACGTTGAGCGTCGTGTAGTTGGAGAGGTAGATTTCGTCATATTTGGGGTCGGAACTGAGCACGGTGATGGTCATCAACTTGTTGGCCGTCTCTTTTTCGACCGAGATACCGTTTTGAACGACCTCGGCCGGCAGGCGGCTTTCGGCCTTCTTGATGCGGTTTTGTATGTCGACGGCGGCGAGTTCTGGGTCAACGTCGATGTCAAAAGTCACGCGCGCGTTGAAGCCGCCCGAGTTGGAACTCGTCGAGTTCATGTAGAGCATGCCGGGCGTGCCGTTGAGTTCCTGCTCTATCGGCGTGGCGACGGCCTGAGTCACCGTCATCGCATCGGCACCGGGATAGGACGCCGAGATTTTGACCACCGGCGGCACAATCTGCGGATATTGGTCAACCGGCAGCAACACGAGGCCAATCGTACCAAGAATCAAGATGACTATCGAGATGACAATCGAAAAGACCGGATGGTCTATGAAAAAATTTCGCTTCATAACCGATTATTCTTCAACGATTTGTCCATCCTTTACAGGGCGCACTTTCATGCCGTGTTTCACTTTGTTGTAGCCTTCTACAATCAGCATTTCGCCCGTAGCAAGGCCACGCTCGATGATAACGTTATTGTCAACCTCGGGGCCGGTCTCGACAAAACGGCGCTCGACAACGCTGTCGGGCTTGACGACATAGATATAGGCGCCGCCCTTCTCGATTTCAAGCGCTTTGGAGGGTATCAGCACGGCGTTCTCGCGCACGTCCATCAGCAGTTTGACGCGGGTAAACTCGCCGGGCAACAGGGTGTTGTCGGGGTTGGCCATCTCGGCGCGCACCTGAAATGTACCGGTTTTGGGGTCAATCTTGGGGTCGGCAAAATCCACGAGGCCACGTTGCGGGTAAATAGACCCGTCGGGCAGTGTCACGGTCACATACGGGTCCCAGTTACGGGTAGAGTCTCGCTGGCCGAGGTTGACGTTGCGCGATTTGGAGCGCAAGTAGTCGAGGGCGGTCATCGAGAAGTTGATGCGGACGGTGTCGCTCTTGACAATCGTCGCAAGCAACGATTTGCCGCCGGGACCTACAAGCGTACCGATATCGACGTTACGCTCTGAAATATAGCCCGAGATTGGCGAGCGAACCGACGTGTAACTCAGCGTCAGCTCGGCCTCGGTTAGCGTGGCCTCGCTGACGATAACATCGGCCTTGGCTCCCTCGTATGCAGCAATTGCGTTGTCAAGGTCAAGTTGCGACGCCGCGTTTTTCTCATAGAGCGGCTGGATGCGCTCCAAGTCGCGTTTAGCCTTCTCCATTGCGGCCTGCGCCTTGTTCAATTGTGCCTTGGCCTTCTCGACATTAGCCTTGTAGAGCGTGGGGTCGATGATAAACAGAGTCTGACCTTTCTGAATGTATCCACCCTCCTCAAACAGCATCGTCTCGAGGAAGCCCTCGACACGAGCACGTATCTCGACAAACTGCTGCGCCTGAATGCGGCCCACATAGTCGCCATAAACCTCTACCTCGCCCGCCTTAACCGTCTCAACCCCAACCACGGGATAGTACGGCTCAACAGGACGATTGCGCAATATCAGCCATGCTACTATCGCAACAACCACAATCCCGACGAACACACCGCCCAAGCGGCGCGGATTTCGCTTGGCAACATCTGTAGTTTTCTCTATGATTGGTTTTACATTAATATTCATCACTAAATCGATTTAAGCAACCATAATTGTCACTATTGACGCAATTTTAATACAAATTTGCACATTTCCTGCATATTTTCCAAATTAACAAATTCCATCAACAAAATATAATCCCTTTTGACCACAACATCCACCCAAAAGAACAATCCCAACGAGTCTTCCCCCGATTACGGCTATGAAGTTTAAGATTATTTTGCGCGCATAAAACGGCGACATTGGCGCGGCGACCGTTTTTTGTCCGCAAAGCGGGTATGAGCCCGAATGGCGAACCCCGGATTTTACTATTTGGAGGATATTTACTACCTTTGCAGTGTCAAGTCAAGGGAATCGGGAAATGAAGCCCGAGCAGTCCCCGCTGCTGTGTGTTCAGGGCGGCAAGCATTTAAGCCGCCGAAGGAGCCGCGCCGTCAACGTCGGTTCTACAGCGTTGACCATCAAGCCATTGGGGCGACACTTGCCCTGAGAAGGCGGTCAACCGCGATTGAACAAGCCAGAAGACCTGTCTTGACACTAACTTTGTAACCCGCGGGTAGATGGGCAACGAGATGAAATTTTTCTATATCCCGATATTGACAATCCTGCTGTGCGCGCTGATGTCAGGCTGCATGAAGTGGGAAGTGGCGAGCGAGGAGGAGTTTGACTTCTCGCCGCGAGGACTGTATATACTCAACGAGGGTAACTTCCAGTATGGCAACGCGTCTCTATCATTCTATGAACCGGTGACTATGGAGGTCACGGCCGACGTGTTCAGCCGCGCCAACGGGATGAAACTTGGCGACGTGGCCCAGTCGATGACCATCGAGGGCGCCACGGGCTGGATTGCCGTCAACAACAGTCACGTCGTGTTTCGCATCGACCTTACGACCGGACGCGAGACCGGACGCATCGAGAACTTGCCGTCGCCGCGCGAGGTATGCATCATTTCACCGGCGAAAGCCTACGTTTCCCAACTGTGGGACAACCGCATCATAATCATTAACCCGTCGACGATGGCCGTCACCGGCGAGATTGAAATACCCGGGATGAGCGCCACGAGCGGTTCAACCGAGCAGATGATTTTCAGCAATGGCTATGTCTATTGCAACTGCTGGAGTTACCAGACCGACCTCCTCAAAATCGACGCGGCCACCGACGCCGTTATTTCGCGTCTCAACGTCGGCGTGCAACCCCAGTCAATAGCTCTCGACGGCAACGGACGCCTGTGGGTGCTGACCGACGGCGGCTATGCCGGCAACCCCATCGGCAACGAAACGCCGGCGCTCGTCGAGGTCGACCCCGTGACGATGACCATCATCCGCCGCATGGAGATGGGGCCGAGTGACACCCCGCGCCAACTGACCCTCGGCCCTGACGGCACGACCCTCTACTGGATAAACCGGGACATCTACCGAATGGCTGTAGACGACACTACCTTACCATCCACACCGTTCATCCCCGGCCGTGGCACCATCTACTATGGTCTGACGGTAGACCCGGTTGATGGTGATGTCTATGTGGCCGACGCCATTGATTATCAACAACCGGGCATGATTTACCGCTATGACGCCCGCGGAGTCGAGATAGACCGCTTCCGCGCCGGCATCACGCCGGGGGCCTTTGCATGGAAAGGAGCGACGCGATGAGACGACTGTTGACGGCATTAATAGTAATTGCTATCGCCGCGAGCGGGTGGGCACAGATGTCGCGGTCGCTATCGCTCGACGAAGTGACCGTCACTGCGCGCCGTCCGCTCAAGGATATCGGTGTTGTCAAGACCACCATCGACTCGGCCGCGTTGCGCGAAAATATCGCCCTGTCGATGGCCGACGTGCTCGCGTTCAATTCCTCTATCTATGTCAAGAGTTATGGCCGAGGAACCGAGTCGACGGTGTCGTTCCGCGGAACGTCGGCCGGTCACACTAAAGTGACGTGGAACGGCATGAGCGTCAACAGCCCGATGCTCGGCATGACCGATTTCAGCACTATCCCGTCGTTTCTTGTCGACGATGCCGCCGTCTACCATGGTAGCGCCGGCATCAACACCACCGGGGGCGGTCTGGGTGGACTGGTCGCCCTCTCAACCTCGCCGTCGGTTGACACACCGCCGGGACTCGAGGCGCAATATATCCAGGGCGCGGGTAGTTTCAAATCTTTTGACGAGGCTGCGCGCATCTCGTGGAACAGTGGCCGCTGGCAACTGTCGACACGACTGGTGGCGGCAAGTTCGGCCAACGATTTCTCCTATACCAACTATGACAAGAAACAGAATATTTATGACGAGACAGGCAATATAATAGGTAGTTATCATCCGCGCGAGCGCAACCGCAACGGCGCCTATCGCGACCTGCATGTCATGCAACAGGCCTACTACTCGGCGCCCGGCGGCAACCGCTTGGGCATCGCCGCATGGTGGATGAGTGCCAACCGCGAGTTGCCGCTGCTATCGACCGACTATGGCAACCCGTCGGCGGTCGAAAACCGTCGCCGCGAGGAGACACTGCGCGCCGTCGCCTCGTGGGACCGCGTTCGGTCCGGTTTGAAAACCGGGGTCAAAGCCGGCGTGACCCACTCGTGGATGGCCTACGACTACGCACGAGAGCGTGTGCCGGGACTGATGACACCAATGACCACCTCACGCTCTCGCCTTGTTACCATCTTTGCTCTCGCCGACGGCGAATACAGCCCCACGCGCAACCTCTATCTGACCGCCTCGGTCTCGCTTCACCAGCACCTGGTCAACAGTCGCGACCGCAACGTCACCACCGAGAGCGGCAACACCGTCACACTCGGCTACAAGGAGGCGCGCGCCGAGGTGGGCGCGGCAATCTCGGCCAAGTGGCAGATTAACAGCGTGGTAGCGGTTAGCGGTGTGCTTCGCGAGCAAGCGATGGGCAACAACGCGTCGCCACTCATCCCGGCCCTCTTTGTCGACGCACTGTTACCCCGGCCGCTCAACTTGACCCTCAAGGGCTCGGTGTCGCGCAACTATCGTTTCCCGTCGCTCAACGACCTCTATTTCATGCCGGGCGGCAACCCGGACTTGCGCAGCGAGAGCGGGTTTACCTACGACCTCGGAGCGGCATGGACGCGCGCCGGACGACGCTGGGCGCTGACAGCCGAGGCGGGCTGGTTTGACTCCTATATCAACGACTGGATTATGTGGTTACCCACTCCCAAAGGATATTTCACGCCAATGAACGTCAAGGACGTGCGCGCATACGGCATCGAATTGACTGCCAACCTGATAGCCAAACCGTTCAATGACTGGACGGTGGACATCAACGGTTCCTGCTCGTGGACGCCGTCGATAAACCGCGGCGAGAAACTGACCGAGGCCGACGCCTCTCAGGGGCACCAACTGCCCTACGTTCCGCGCCGCGCCGCCGCCGTCACCGGCCGCCTCGCTCATGGCCGCTGGGGATTCATCTATAAATGGAATTTCTACAGCCGCCGCTACACGATGACCACCGCCGACCTATCTACATCGGGCTCGCTCCCTCCCTACTTCATGAGCAACATCGCCATCGACTACACCCTCCCCTGTCGCCGCGTCGACTTCCAATTCAAAGTGGCCGTCAACAACCTTTTTAATGAAAAATATATGACCGTCTTGTCGCGTCCAATGCCCGGCATAAACTGGGAAGCAACGGTCGGTATCAGATTTAAATCAACTAACAATGAATAAGTTACTCACATCTATAATATGCTCGACAGCGCTCTTTTGCTCCTGCACATCTACGGGGGCATCTGACCCGGAGGCAGCGTCTACTGACACCCTCTACAGCCCGTCACATGCCGGCGGCTTCCTCATCCTTAGAGCCGACACCGCCGGGAGCAGCATCATTGAGGTATACAATCCCTGGCAGGGCGCGGCCGACGTCACCGAGCGTCTCTACATCGACCGCACGCCTGACGGCACGCTTGACGTTCCGGCCGGCAGTCAGATTATTAAGGGTGACGCCAAGCGGTTGGTATTGATGTCGTCGACGGCCGTGGCGATGCTCGACGCCATCGGGGCCAACGACCGCATTGTCGGTGTTTCGGGCGGCCAATATATCTCCTCACCGACGCTGAAAGCGCGTGCTGCCTTCGTGGCCGAAGTTGGCTGGGAGGGCAACATCGACTATGAGACGTTGCTGTCACTAAAACCCGACTTGGTTGTAGTGTATGGCGTCGGCGGTCCCTCGGCAATGACCGGCAAACTCGCCGAGGCAGGCATCCCTGTTTTCTACCTCGGCGACTACCTCGAGGAGTCGCCCCTCGGCAAAGCCGAGTGGATGGTGGCCATGGGCGAAATCACCGGTCAACGCGAGTCAGCCGTCAGCCGCTTCAATGCCATAGTCCCTGAATATGAAACAATTGCAGCACGTGCTCGGGCCATCGAGAGACCGCGGCCGCGAGTGATGCTCAACACCCCCTACGGCGACTCGTGGTTCATGCCGGGCCACGGCAGTTACATGTCGCGACTCGTGGCCGATGCAGGCGGCGAATATGTCTACGCCGACGCCCCTGACGATGCCTCGACTGCCACCATCGACATGGAGACTGCCTACCGCCTCGCGGCATCGGCCGACGTGTGGCTCAACGTTGGCGACTACCCCACCCTCGCCTCGCTTTCGCGCGCATTGCCCAAACTGGCCGACATACCGGCCGTCAAGACAGTGCAGGTATTTTCCAACACCGCGCGGTCGACTCCGGGCGGCGGGAACGACTTCTATGAGTCGGGCGTCGTCAATCCACACCTCGTGTTGCGCGACCTTGTCAAGATTTTCCACCCCGACTCTGTCCCCGAGGAGTTTGTCTATTACCGTCAATTGAAATGAACTCGCGCCACCGACTTTTTTTCATCATCGCCGGCGTCGCTTTTGTCGTCCTCGCGATTGCCGACATTGCCGCGGGCAGTGTGGCCGTGCCGATGCGCGATGTGGTCGCGGCACTGACCGGAGGCGACGTCGACCCGGTGACGCGCACGATTGTCGTCGACTTTCGCCTGCTGAAAGCGGTCGTGGCCATCGCTGCCGGGGCGGCATTATCGGCCGCAGGTCTGGAGATGCAGACTCTGTTTCGCAATCCTTTGGCCGGACCTTATGTGCTGGGTATCAGTTCGGGAGCGAGCCTGGGCGTCGCCATTTTGTTACTTGGCGCGAGCATGTTCCCGGCGTTACATGCAGCCGGGAGTTCGCTCGGAATCGCCGGCGCGGCATGGATTGGCGCGGCGACAATTCTCGCCATCGTGACCACGCTTGGCCATCGTGTCAAGGATATAATGGTCATCCTGATTATAGGTATGATGATTTCGAGCGCAATCGGCGCCGTGGTCCAGATTCTGCAATATGCCGGCAACGAGGAGTCGCTAAAAAATTTCGTCATCTGGACAATGGGGTCGCTCGGCGAGGTCACGCGGTCTCAACTGTGGATACTTCTCGCAGCGGTCGTCATTGGTCTCGCGATGGCACTTATAGCCTCTAAGCAATTGAATCTATTGCTGTTAGGGGAGGAATACGCTTTGACAATGGGCCTAAACTTGCGTCAAAGCCGACTGCTGATTCTTCTGTCAACGACATTACTGGCAGGTACTGTTACAGCCTTTTGCGGCCCTATCGGTTTCATCGGCCTCGCCGTTTCCCACCTCTCTCGCGCGCTTATTGCCGACAGCGACCACCGCGCTCTGATGCCCGCAACTATCCTGACCGGCAGCACGGTAATGCTCGCTTGTGACCTCGTTTCCAAAATGTTTGTCTTACCCATAAATGCCATCACATCGCTTGTCGGCATCCCGGTCGTCATAGCGGTGGTGCTAAAACGCCGATGATACAACTACACGACCTCTGCCTCGCCTACGGCGAACGCCGGCTACTCGACAACGCAAACGCCACCTTTGACCGCGGCACCTTGACCGCACTGATAGGCCGCAACGGCAGCGGCAAATCGACCCTTCTGCGAGCCATTGCCGCACTCAACCGTCGCTATACCGGCACAATCGCCATCGACGGCACCGACACGCTTCGCCTAAACGCATCCGAGATGGCCCGACTGCTTGCCGTCGTCACTACCGAGCGCGTCAGAATTGGCAATTTCTCGTGTCGCGACGTCGTGGCCACCGGTCGAGCTCCCTACACTAACTGGACCGGACGCCTCTCCGCGGCCGACAACGCCATTGTCGACGAGGCTATCGCCACCGCCGGCATCGAGCAATTTGCATCGCGCTCTATCTCGACCCTCAGCGACGGTGAGGCCCAGCGCGTCATGATTGCGCGCGCAATCGCCCAACAGACCCCCGTCATGCTCCTCGACGAGCCCACTTCATTCCTCGACCTTCCCTCGCGGCGTCACCTCGCCGCCTTGCTGCGCCGCCTCGCCACCGAGACCGGCCGCTGCATCATCTTCTCGACCCACGAACTCGACCTCGCCACCGAGTTTGCCACATCCATCGCCCTCATCGACCACGCCACCCTCACTCACCTCCCCACCTCCCAAGCCCTCGTTTCAACCCTCCTCGACCCCCTCCTAAATCCCACCTAAGCCCACCTATCTAATTTCTATTATCTACTTATCAAATCATTATTATCTCTAAATTTTTTTGCATTGTGGCTGAATATTTATTATTTTTGCGACATTATTCTCTCAACACAAATTTATACCCATGAAAAAACTTCTGTCACTTGCCATTATCGCCATCTTTGCCCTCCAGTCAATGGCTGCACCCCGCGGCTGGAAAGCAACCTTGCGCGAAACCGATCCCGAGTTCTTCAAGACACATCGCGCCACAATGATTGGCGATAATCTTCTTATGTTTCAGCGCGTTACAGGCGGCTGGCAGAAGAATACCGACATGACCGGCGAGTTTACTGCCGCCCAACGCGACAGCATCATGGCCGACAAAGGGCGTCGCGATGACTCGACCATCGACAACGACGCAACCACTCTCCAGATGCAGTTCCTCGCCAATCTATACCAGGCTACCGGCGAGAAGCGATTTGCCGACGGCTTCAACCATGCCCTCGAGTACTTGCTTTCGGGTCAGTATCCCGACGGCGGCTGGCCCCAATTCTGGCCCGACAACGAAGGCTATCAGGTTCACATCACCTACAACGACGACGCGATGACCAACACCCTTGAACTATTTGACGACGTCATCAACGGTCGCGCCCCCTATCAGGGTACATTGGTCGACAACAACATGCGCGAGCGCCTCAAAGACTCGTTCAAGCGCGGTATCGAGTGCATTCTCGCCACCCAGATTGTGGTCGACGGCGAGCCCACCGTCTGGTGCCAGCAACATGACCATGTGACCTATAAACCGGCCAAGGCCCGCTCCTACGAACTTCCCTCCTATTGTTCTCAGGAAAGCGCCGCCATCGTCGTCCTGCTCATGTCGATACCCAACCCCGATGAGCGCATCCGCCGCTCAATCCATGGCGCTATGAAATGGTTTGATGCCAACAAAATCTATGGCATTGCCGTTGAACGTATTGGCCGTCGCGGCGACGCCGACCACGACGTGCGCGTCGTTCAGCGCGAAGGCGCAGGTCCCATCTGGGCCCGTTTTTATGACCTCGACAACTGTGTACCTTTCTTCTGCGACCGCGACGGTGTGCCCCGTGAACGCCTCGACCAGATTGGGCTCGAGCGCCGTAGCGGCTACAGTTGGTACAACGACCGTCCCGCCGCCCTCTACCCCCTCTATGACAATTGGAAAACCATCAACGGCGAATAACTCCCGCCCGTGACTACCAGAACATTAATCACGATACTCGCTTGGCTCGCTTCCATCGCGAGCCAAGCGGCCGTCATTATCGATGGCCAACTTGATGCCTCGGCAATCTACCCCGGGACAATCCACACCTACAAAATTTCTATCCCCGAAGGCTATAGTCCTGCCGACTCGGCCTGCCTCTACCTGGGGCTCGACGGCATTCTCTGTAACGCTCCGGCGGTCATTGACTCGCTCATTGCCGAGGGGGCTATGCCCGTGACCATTGGTGTCTACCTCAATCCGGGTGTGGTCTACAAGGCCGACGGTGAGACCCCGTTGCGCTACAACCGCAGCAACGAATTTGACGCCACCGACGACCGTTTCGCCCGGTTCCTCGAAACCGAACTCCTCCCCGCCGTCCGCGAGACGTTAACACCCGACGGTCTACCGATTCATCTTAAGCAGGGCGGCGACAATGCTGTCATCTTTGGCCTCAGCAGCGGTGGCATCGCGGCATTCAACGCCGCATGGCATCGTCCCGACCTTTTCGGCCGAATATTTTCGGGATGCGGCACGTTTGTGCCAATGCGCGGTGGCGAGCAACTCGAGGCCATCGTGCGCAAGCACGAGCCTAAGCCACTGCGCGTGTTCCTTCAGGACGGTTTCTCTGACACTTGGAATCCGATTTTCGGCAGTTGGTATGAGCACAATAGATTGCTCGGCTCTGCGCTCGAATTTGCCGGTTATGATTGCGCCTTCGACTGGGCAGAGGGCGGTCACAGCGTTGCTCGCTCCTCAGAAATCTTTGCCGATGTAATGCGCTGGCTTTGGCGTGATTATCCCCACTCGTTAACTCCAGGCACTACTGCCAACAACTTCCTCGTGCCGCTCTTCGACGGGCAACCCGGCGAGTGGACTGTCCGGACCGGCACTTTCAATCCTGTCGATACTCACACAGGTATCTTCAACGCCGACTCCACCCTCTTTGTCGAGCCGGCAATCGATTCAAACTTTATGATCCAATACACCGTTGACCCTGCAACCGGCACTCTCGCCAACGGTCAGCGCTTCTACTATCTACATTCCTACAACAACTCCCTTCTCAACGTCGCGTCACTCGCCTTTGACAGCGCCGGTTATCTCTGGACACTCACCGACGCCGGTCTTCAGGCCCTCGACCAAAACGGACGCGTCCGCGGCATCCTCGCCCTCCCCCTTAATCTGCCACCCTTGGCAACTTCTCCTGCCGAACTCAGTATCAATGACGGAAACATAACCATCGTCACCACCAACGCCACATACACCCGGCGTCTCAACATCGCCCCCGCCATCCCCGGCGTCGCGCCCCAGTCTCAAGGTCCCGGATAATAACCATCCGAAAACTGCTTACCCCCTCTCGTGACAACCCGCTCCAGCCATTCTAACGGACTGTCATAGCCCGTGACGATGAGCTCTAGCTCCTCGAAAATCTCTTTCTAGAAATCCATGCGCCACCATTCGTGATTTATCTCGATAAACCATGATTTCTCGAGATAATCCATCAAAATTTCGCCTTGGTTTTTTATATACATCCTTGCATATCTCAAGGATAATTATGATCTTTGCTACAGGGTTGCGCCTGATTGCTAAGGTACATGTCGCACCTTTTTTAAACAGCATTGATTCTAATACCACTAAACCAAAATGAAAAAGGCCAAAGAATCACTACGCAAAATAGCTGATTCAATAAATACTCACGTAAAGAAGGAGGTCGCAGGCAATTATCCAAGTAAAGCGATTGCCCGAGCTCATTGTACCTTTACTAATTCTGATGGAGTAGTCTCTCTAATGAATTTTTGGCTCATCAATGGCGATGTATATGCACCCGGCAGCAACCATCGTGATATGACCGGTGCTATTACCGGTCACAGCACGGGTAGACAAATTGCCTTGGAGGATGACGGTAGGCCTATTCCCAAAAACTCAAAACTGGGTGAAATCCTCGTTAAATTCCATTCCGGCTCCTACACATATCGAGTACGTGATTATCTCAGAAAGAAAGTATTCCACGAAAACAACGTGGAAATTCACAATCGATCCGGTTATTTACCTTATAGCGGGGACCCGGCAGAAGTTGAAATTAGATTCTCGGGAGAATCATCGCCCTATCGATACAATCGCCTCTCTGAGTTGCTTAAAATTGCCAAAGTCGAAGAAGCTGAATTAAAACGGTTGGAGGATGAACGAAAACGTCTTGAAGAAGAACGACGGCGAATAGCTCGCGAGCTTGAAGAAAAAAGAGCGCAACAGGAGAAAAAGCGTCTCGAGGAATTGCAACGCAAAAAAGAAGAAGAGGAAAGAAAAAAGCAGGAAGAAATAGAACGACTTGAAAAACAGTATGCCGACACGTTAAGTAGAGAGAAAGCAGTGCGTTCTTTTATGCGAAAGAATGTTATGCTGCGCTCTCAGCACATCTTGGACCAATATCAAGAGGATGCAAAACGCTCTCATATATTTGACGGAATACCTGTTGTGATCGACGGTGGACCCGGTACCGGCAAGACCACAACCATGATTCAGCGACTGATGTTTCTATTGTCCTACCAAGCGTTGACCGAATATGAATCTCCATTATCTGAAAAACAAATTGAAAGTCTGACCGACCCAAGCGAAAGAGACGACCACTGGCTGTTCTTTTCGCCGACCGACATGCTCCTGCAATATCTCCGCGACAATATGCGAGAGGAGGGCCTGAGGGCAAACGATCGCAATACTCGTACAATTGCAAAATTCAGGAATAAAGTTATGAGGGACTATAAACTGTTTAATCCCTCAAAAGATGGCCCGTTTAAGGACTTTAAGCCTGATGAAGGTGAAGATATTCTTATTCTTGATGCGCTTAAAGCAATTAAGGATTTTGAGCTACATATTATTGACTCTTGCAATAAATTATTGCAACAAAGATGTGAATTGGACACCGCTGAGCACGTGTGGAATGATGATGCCGCAAGCATCAAATCACGCTGCAAGAAAAGCGGAAATATAAGGGATATAGACGGTTTGATGAATCTGTTCAACTCCCTTAAAGAAAACGAGAGAAATAAGATACAGAAACGGTCAGAAGAATTGGAGGAACAGTTGAAAGCGTCGGCCTGGAAATTACACACCGAGATCGCCAAAGATGAATCAATTACTGAGAAGTTAAAATCTCTATTTGAGCGCTGGCGAAGAGAAAGGATTGGCAACGATGAGTCCGACGACGAAGATGCCATTATTGACGAAGACGACGAAGATGAAACAACCTCCACTCGTCAGGAATTTAAAACACAATTATTTCAAGAACTGAAAAAGCTCTTGAAAGAATTGGGTCTAAGGAAGCATGATAGTAGTATCAAGATTTCAAAACACAATCGAGAATTACTTGATATTATCAAGGGAAAAATCAATGACGAGGAACTCAACATTTATTCCATTGGTTCGATAGCCTTATTTGTCAGGAAGTATGCAAGTCTTTGTCGTGGAATTGAAAGCAATATTGTCGGTAATATACACCGTCTTTACAATTCTTTTAGAAAGAGTCAGCTTGATGGCACTCTCTACAAAACCGACTTGTTGAAAAAGATTATAAATAAGGATCGAAACAAACACCTTCATCCCGACGAGCAGAATCTATTATTGGGATTCATCAACGAGATGCTGCACCGCATTTATAGGAGATCACATGAAAGATTTGATGGCCTTACGCATAAGTATGCACGGGCATTCAAAGAAAGTGTGCGCAACGTGATCGGCATTGATGAGGCAACCGATTACAGTCTGCTCGATTACTACTTCATGGTCTCTTTTCGCCACTATGAATTTTCATCGATCACACTGTGTGGCGACCTAATGCAGGGACTTAATTCCAATGGTATAACAGACTGGGATCAACTTAAAAAATTCAACCTCCCAAATCTCGAGGTCAAGTCGCTAAACATAAGTTACCGACAGTTGCCTACTCTTCTTAACGTGGCTCGTGAACTATATCATGAAGATCTCGGTGTTTACCCATCCTACCGAAGTGAGAATGAAACTTCAGAGAATGAGCCACAACCGCTTTTATTCATCAGTGACGATGAATGGGAGAAAGCAGACTGGATTTCAGAACGCATTATAAACATATTGAACATCTATGATAACGACTTGCCTTCTGTAGCAATATTTGTTGGCGACAACGTCAATATACGCGATTTTATCGACCGAATAAATGATATAGGTAAACTGAGCGGAATCGACGTTGTCGACTGCTCAGGCGACCGACAACTACAGAACAAAGAAATGGTTCGCGTATTCAGATTATCAGAAGTAAAGGGCATGGAGTTTGAGGCAGCCTTCTTCTATGACATTGATGACGCCATTTCGTCTCAAAACCGGCAGCTGATGAGGCGTTATCTATATGTGGGCATCTCACGTGCGACAAGCCATCTCGCAGCTACTATGAGCGCATGTTCCGATAACAGTATCATCAAGCATTTCAATACCGAAGCCGATAGCTGGGAATTATAATGTATCCTGAACTTTACGGCGGGATGCCAGTTCCCGGATTACCATCCTCTGGTCCAGACCTTCGTAAACATCCGAAAGTCAGCCATTCCTGATGTTTACATTTCTGGCTCGGCATCTCCCTGTTCGTGACGAGGAGCTCCGGCTCCTCGTGAATCTCATTCTGGAAATCTCTGCGCTGCCAATCGTGATAAATCGCGATAAATCATGATTTCCCAAGATAACGGTCAAAATGGATATGATTGGGGAAAAAGAAATGAGCCGGCTCCTGAGGGAGTCGGCTCATCGGGGAGGGGGCGGTTAC
>JAFLTK010000269.1 GCA_022511505.1 Muribaculaceae bacterium | reverse complement strand
CGGCAAACATTATATCCTCGGCCTTGAATCCGGCGTCGAGAGCCATCTTTATCTCGCCGCCGCTGACACAGTCGGCACCAAAGCCCGCCGCGGCAATAGCCTTCAGGATTTCGGGATTGGCATTTGCCTTGACTGCATAGTGGACCTTGAAACGGGGGTCACCGGCTGTTGCCTCGGCTACAGCCTGAAGCGTTGCCTGCAGCAGGTCCATGTCATAGTAATAGAACGGCGTCTTGAGGTTCTTGAACCTTTCTAAAGGAAACTGTGTCATATATGGTTTAAGGGTTAGCCAAAGAGATGGCGACTTAACTGATTGAGGGCGCGCACCTTATCGTCTTTTCTGACGAGGAACGAGATATTGAAATTGCTGCCGCCATAACTAATCATGCGAACAGGGACGTCACGCAGCGCGTCGAGGGCACGCGACTCGAAGCCGCAATTTTGCCACTCGAGGTCGCCGACAACACAGATTATCACCATGTCGCGGTCAACGGTGACTGTCCCGAGTTTGCTCAGGTCGTCAACAATATTTTCAAGATATCGCTGATTGTCAACCGTTACCGAGACGCCGACCTCTGAGGTCGCAACCATATCGACCGACGTGCGATAATTGTCAAACACCTCGAAAACTTTACGCATAAAGCCGTGGGCAAGCAACATTCGCCCGCTCTTTATCTTGATGGCGGTTATATTATCCTTGGCTGCTACAGCCTTGATAGTATGTGTTTTGGGAGTGTTGTAAATCAGCGTACCCTTGGCCTCGGGCTGCATGGTATTGAGCAGGCGGACGGGCAGATTATTCTGTCGGGCGGGCAGGATGCAGGTGGGATGCAGAATTTTTGCACCGAAATAGGCCAACTCGGCGGCCTCCTCAAAGTGCAACTCGTCGACCGGACGCGTGTTTGGCACAAATCGCGGGTCGTTGTTGTGCATCCCGTCAATGTCGGTCCAAATCTCAACCTCCTCGGCACCGATGGCACATCCGGCGAGCGATGCCGTGTAGTCGCTACCGCCGCGACGCAAGTTGTCAATCTCGCCACGCGCGTTAAGGCAGATGTAACCTTGGGTTAGGTAAAGGTCAGCGCCACTATACTCCCTGAGCAATCTGTTGAGATGGGATTTTATATAATATGTGTCAGGCTCCTCGTTGGCATCGACACGCATGTATTCCAGAGCCGGAAGCATCGCGACATTGCAACCAATTTCCTTGAGATAGTGGAACATGAGGGCGGTCGACATCAACTCGCCTTGGGCAAGTATGCGCTTCTCGCCGCGCTCGTCGAGCGGCTCGGCAAAGAGCGACGTTATCGTTGCAAAACACTCCTCGAGAGAGCGGCGCGCGTCGGCAGCCGCCTCGGGCGTGGTATACAGTTGGTCTATAACCTCGGCATACTTGCGACGCAAGGCGTCGACAATATCGCCGGCGCTATGGGTATCGTTTCCATAGAGACATCCCGTCACGCTGACAAGCGTGTTTGTCGTGCCCGACATCGCCGACAGCACTATCAAATTACACCCACGGTCTACTATCAACCGCGCTACAGCCTTAATTCTTTCGGGAGTCCCTACCGACGTCCCGCCAAACTTTAATACCTTCATTTTTAGTTATATAGATCCAATCAGACGTGGCATTTTAGCCCATCTGCTCTTCAATCAAATCCTTGTTGTCAATTCTGAAAACGCGCGAGGGGAACATCTCGACCATGCCCATGTTGTGGGTAGCCATGACGACGGCCACGCCCTTGTCAGATATGCGTTGCAACAGCGCCACAATCTGCTCGCCGGTCTCGGGGTCAAGGTTGCCCGTCGGCTCGTCGGCAAGGATGAGCCGCGGATGGTTGAGCAATGCGCGCGCAATAGCCATGCGCTGCTGCTCGCCGCCCGAGAGCTCAAAAGGCATCTTGTAACTCTTGTTCAGCATGCCTACCTCTTTGAGAACCTGGTTGATACGCTCCTCAATCTGCTGCTCGTCGATCCAGCCCGTGGCTTTGAGCACAAACTCGAGGTTGGCCAGAATACTGCGGTCCATCAGCAACCTAAAGTCCTGGAACACAATACCAATTTCGCGGCGCAACATCGGTACCTGGCGCCGTTTGATGGTCATCAAGTCGCGGCCAAGCACCATCGCGCTGCCGCTGTCGATAGCCACCTCGCCATACATCGACTTAATGAGCGTACTCTTGCCACTGCCCACGCGCCCTATCAGGTAGACCATCTCGCCTCCCTCAACGCGCATGTTCACATCACGCAACACGATGTGCTCGCGGCGGCTCAACTCTACACCTTTATAATCTATTACCGATGATTTCATCTACCTTTTTATTTTTTTGACTAAAACAAGGCAAAATTACACATTTTTTTTGACATATCCCCCTCTCTCGACCCAAAACCACAAAAAAGAGACAGAGTGGATTTTGTTGAAAAGTTTTTGGGGAGGGAATTAATTAGGATTGGAAATAATGAGTAACTTTGTAAATTCAACTCCCGCTTTGCTCGAGTTGAAGTTTAAAGGGAATCAGGGAAATCAGCAAACCTGCTGCTCCCACTATTCCCGCCTCTACCAATAATAACATCAAAAACAATAACATTATCAATAAAACAAGTGATGAAGGTAAATAGGAGAAATATATGGCTTAGCACTCGCGACTATGTCATGATTATCTTGGGAACGATGCTGTATTCGTTTGGTTTTACAGCGTTTATTTTGCCCGAAAAGGTTGTCATCGGTGGTGTGACAGGTATCGGAACGTTGGTCTATTTCGTGTCGGGTATTCCGGTAGGTTTGACCCAGTATGTGCTTAACTTGATATTGCTGGCCTTTGCTTATAGGGTTGTCGGGAAGCAGTTTGTGTTTAAGACGCTTTTTGGAGCGACGCTGATGTCGCTGTGGATTGGCATCATGCAGCCGCTGTTTCCCGACGGTATAATCGAGGCCCAGCAGCCGTTTATGAATATCACGGTCGGTGGATTGCTGTGCGGCCTGGGTCTGGGCTTTGTGTTTATCCACAACGGGTCGACGGGCGGAACCGACATCGTGGCGGCGATGGTGTCCAAGAAAACCAACGTCAGCATCGGTCGCACGATGATTTATGTCGACTTCTGCATCATCTCCTCCTCCTACTTGATTACCCACAACATCGACACTATCGTCTACGGATTGCTGGTGTTGCTGCTGGTGTCGTTCATGACCGATTACCTGATTAACACCAACCGCCAAGCCGTCCAATTCATCATCTTTTCCCACCACTGGGAGGCTATCGCGACTGCCATCAACAACGAGGCCCATCGCGGTTGCACGGTGCTCGACGGCCTGGGGTGGTACACCAAGCAGGAGGTGAAACTAATCCTGGTCGTCTGTCGCAAGATTGAGAGTGTCAACGTCTATCGCATCATCAAATCTATCGACCCCAAAGCCTTTATCACCCAGGGAAATGTGAACGGTGTTTATGGCCAAGGATTCGACGAGTTGAAACTAAAAATGCGTCCGAAACACAAAGAAGAGACCGACGAGTGAACAATCGCAGCGCAGGGGTGTTATAATTATAGATTGCTTACATTTAGATTGCTAAAGTTGTTAAGATTGTTAACCAAACATCAACAACAATAACAACAACACCCTTCAATAAAAGAATATGAAAACATTCATCCGCCTATCGATTATCCTCGCCGCGCTTATCCCGTTCAGTGCCGGTGCCAAGGGTCTCGACGACCTGTTGCAAGGTCTGCGCAACATCGACTGCTATCGCGCCGACGCCCGGTTTACCGTCATGATGCCCCAACAGCCCGACGACGTTGTCTATGACCTGTCACTAACGTCGACGCCCGCCGCCGGTGACCGCTACGCGCCGTGTGACTATCTGATAGATTGGACGTTAAACACCCCGTCGGGTCCGACGACGGGTTTTGGTGCCTATTTTGACGGGCACCATTACCGCTACCGCACCAACCGACTCCAGGAGTATCATGTCGACTGGGACTCGGTGCCGTTCATGCCTCGCGGTGTTATTGCCGACGGAGTGCAGCAACGTGTCCAGTTTGCCAACCTCCTGCCGGCATTTATAGCGAACGAGATTGAGAGCCTGTCGACAAATCCCGACGTGACGTTTCACGCCGCCGTCGACACCGTTGTTTCCGGAAACCGTTGCTCGATAGTGACCGCCGAGCGGTTCAACGACGGGACACTCGTTCAACGCGCCTGCTACAGTTTTGACGCCACCTACCGGCCCGTGAAGATTGAGACCGACAATAACCTCGGCGCGCTCAGCGAGCAGACCATCGAGGTCAAATACAAGCCTGCGGGGGATGACACGCCCGAGTGCGGTGCCTGGAACGAGCAGATGCTTATCGACCGCTATCCCGACGCCTTTGCGCGATTCCGCGAGAACAATTTCCGCGTCGAGAATCTGCCCGGCACTCGCCTACCACAGTTCTCGCTCCCCGGCCTCGACGGCTCGCGCTACAGCCATGCCGGCGACGACCGTTTCGCCTCCCCGATGGTCATCGCCATCATCAATCCCGAACACGGCTACTCTGCCGACCTTATCGCCGCGCTCCGCCAAGCCATTGACAACATGAGTGTTAACGCTGACCTGATGCTGACTTTCGTTTCCAACAATGCCGACCTTGTCAACGACCTCGTCGGGACGCCGCGCCCCGGAGAGACCATTCTGACCTCAGCCCGCTCGCTTGCCCGCGACCTCGGAGTTGCCGAGTGCCCGGTGGTGTTGCTCGTGGGGACCGACGCTACCGTCAGCGACGTTATCCTCGGGTTCAACAATGACATCGCCAATGTTGTTATACAGAAAATGGCTCTGGTGAAATGATTCAACCAACCAAACCATCGCGGAGCGATGACAATTTCAATAACCCCGTACATGAGAGCGCAGCGAGATGTGCGGGGAGGAATGAAGTAGACGGGAATTGTCCTGGAGGGACAACCTCTCAGGAGTCAACCGGTCGCCGCGTGAAATCTCGTCCCTCCTGGACGATTCTCAAAGAGGAGCCCTTACCCTGCACTGCACGCTTCGCGCTTGTACGGGGTTAATGAAAGAGATGCCGCTCCGCGGCACGCGAATAACAACATCAACAACAATAACAACATCAATATTCAACAATAAAACACCCAAAAACACTATGGAAACCGTACATTTTCTCGGCCAACCGTGCCACACCTACGGAAACCTTCCCGAAGTGGGAACCGTTGCTCCTTGCTATCACCTAACCGGTGTCGACCTCAAAGAAGTTCAGTGTGAAGACTTTAAAGGGAAGAAGGTTGTGTTAAACATCTTCCCGAGCATGGATACCGACGTTTGCGCGCGGTCGGTGCGCCGTTTCAATGAAGAAGCCGCATCAATGGAAAACACCGTAGTCCTCTGCGTGTCGATGGACCTTCCATTTGCGATGGGTCGCTTCTGCACTCTGGAGGGTATCAAGGATGTCGTTCCTGCGTCAGCATTCCGCGCTCCGCTGTTTGCCCAGAAATATGGTGTGCTGATGGTTGACGGTCCTCTTGCCGGACTGCTTGCTCGCGCCGTCATCATCCTCGACGAAGATCGCAAGGTTATCTACCGCGAACTCGTCCCTGAAATTACCCACGAGCCCGACTACGCTGCCGCGCTCAAAGTTATCAAGTAATTCAACACTCGCTCCGCGAGCGTTGACGTTTAAAAGGTTAAACCTTTCACCTCTCGCGCATGGCGAGAGGTGTTTTTTTTAGAAATGGAGGACAATCTCGGCTATTATTTTGTTGGCCGGGTCGGTCGCCACGGTAGCCACGCCGCGTGGGTGGAAGGTGTGGTAGTAGTCGAGACGGAAATAGGTCAACAAAGGGCCACGGACGTGGCCTATCGTTGCTCCGACCGAGGCTCGCTTACAGCGCGAAGCGTCGAGCGACAGGCGGCCGTCGGTGACGCTGCCGTTGGAATAGTTGGTCATTCCGTCAAAACGTCCCTCAAAGGTCAGTCGGTTGAACACGCCGGCCTTAATGGGCATCGTGTAGCGGCCATGAACGTTAAAGGCGTGGGCCGTCTTAAATGCCCGGTGGGTGTAATGCTTCATCATATACTCCCCTTCGACCTGCCAGCGCCCCATCACGAACAACAACGCCGCGTCGAGGCTGTTAATCCTGATGCCACCCGGCATCGACGACTCAAAGCCGACAACCGGGGTGACCGGCCCGAGGCTGTAACGACCTTCCAACGCAAACGACATACTCTTCTGCCACACGGTCTGCTCGGTCATCTCATAGTTGTTGTAGACCGCACCCGCGAGTTTCAATCCGCTGCCGGGTAAATCATAGACAGCCTTTGCGCCACATCCGCGAATCGCACCGTTAAACGTGCCTACAAAGCTGAAATCACCAAAGATGTAATCATAGTTTGCACGCGGCGCATCGATGCCGAAGGGTATCAAAATCTGCCCCAACTGCAACTGCAACCCGGGAAGTATCTTAAAGCCTGCATAGCAGTCAAGGAGTTTGATTTTGCCGCGGTCACAGAGGTCCATCTCAACCTTGTAGTCAATCGACCGGGTGATGTTTCCAACCGCACCAAATCGCGCGTTGCGCACCTGAAACCGCGCCGCGCCGCCGTCGGCAGGGTCAACCTCCAGTCGAGGTTTCAACGTTGCGTGAAACTGGGGACGCCAATCGACCGCCGTCGTGTCGTTGACCGCCGAGGCTGCCAGAGAAGAAAGGACACAAACAATTGACACTAAACGCTTTATCATATCCAATATCTAATATCTACTATCTAATCTCTATTCACTAATAACTATCTTCGGGTTATTTCTGTCAACGAGCATTGTCCGGGTGGTTTGGGCCACGTGGCGAGCTATTTCATCATTAGGGTCGGCAATTATCACCGGTATTGCACCTTGTTCCTTGGCATCACCGACAATCTTCTTCAAATACCAACCCTCGGTGTAGACAACCTCATAGATGCCTTCGCTGTTTTTGACGACCTTTGTCTCGTCGCCCCAACCGGGTAACATGCCGGCAACCTCCAGGGGACTATACTTGTCATTGAGTTTATTGTCAAAGTTAATGAGGACAATATCATCGGGTTGCAACTGGCCGTATACCGCATCCCAAATTCTCGAGTAGACAGACAGCCTAAGAGGGAAACCCTTGATGGTACAGTCGCCGTGTTGCAGGAGCCCATCTGCCTCCAAGTCAGGTTTGGTGATGACGTTGCCAAACTTTATCACAAACCGTGCGCCCGGTTGTCGTTCAACGTGTCGTTCGATAGAATACTCTGGCTCGACAATCATCGCCGCAAGGTCGGCCAACTCGGGACACGCCGCGATGCCTTCAACCGCACTCTCGGCGTTTACCTGTGCGCCAAATGTGCTCGTGTGAATCCGGTCAAGATAGAACATATATTTCACCTTATCCTTGCCAAAGCGTTCAAACTTTCGAGCCGTTATTTCGTTAAGGTCGACAAACGGAACATTTTCTTCGTCAGCCACTTGACGCGCCCAGAGACCGTAGGTGTCCTTGACGAGGGTAATGATGGTGCTGTCAGCGTCGTCCCACGCGTTGCGCGGGGTCAGTGACATCAGAATCGGGGTCGCGCCGC
>JAFLTK010000268.1 GCA_022511505.1 Muribaculaceae bacterium | reverse complement strand
GGCCGTCAACGGCGAGGGCAAACGTGTCGCCCTCTTGCTTGAAGACGTGACGTCGATGCAGTTTGTCGACCTGTCGATGTCGTCGGTTGAACAAGTCGAGGCCACCATAGCCGGCGAGGTGAATGTATACACCCTTGGCGGAGTTGCTGCCGGGACTTTTACCTCGGTCAACGAGGCATTCTTAACCCTCGATGCAGGTACCTATATCGTTAAGGACGCGGCCGGTAAAGCCTATAAAATTGCTGTAAAGAGATGAAGAAATTCCTGTTGCCAGTAGTAGTTGCGCTCGTGGGTATGCCAACCGCCCTCCGCGCCGACGGCGAGTCATTTGACCTCGTCAAGGGCAACGTAACCTATAGTTTTGGCGTGGAAACGGCAGGCGTGATGACGTTTGCCAACGGCAAGAAGCTCACGATTCAAGACGTCAATTTCAATATCGCTGATATTACCGAACTCGCTGTAACAAAGACCTCTATCGCCGACAATACCGTCAACATCACCTTTGACGGCAACACCTCGCGTGTCACCATTGCGGGCAATATCGCCCAATATGTCAGCGCGACGGTTGCCGCCGGTCATGTAACCGTCACCCAGAGCGACCTAGTGGGCGATAATACCTGTGGCGAGATAACCTACGTGCTTTCGGGTTCAAGTTCCAACGGCTCGTTTACGCTGAACGGTAACTACAAGTCAACCATCGAGTTGCAAGGACTTGAACTAACCAACCCTGCCGGTGCGGCCCTCAGCATTGTCAACGGCAAGCGTATCGAGTTGTCGTCGAAAAACGGCACCGTCAACACCCTTGTCGACGGCACTACCGGGACCCAGAAAGGTTGCATCTATTGCAAGGGTCACCTTGAACTAAAGGGCAAAGGCACGCTCAACGTGACCGGCAACAAATCCCATGCCATCTGTGCCAACGAGTATGTCGAGATGAAGAATTGCACCGTCAATATCCTCGGCTCGGTCAAAGACGGCATCAACTGTAACCAATATTTCCTCATCGAGAGCGGCACGCTCAACGTTGTTGCTACCGGCGAGGATGGAATCCAAGTTTCCTATAAAGACTCCAAGGACCGCGAGGCCGAGGACACCGGCTCGCTGACAATTGCCGGCGGAACTGTCAATATCGCCAATATTACCGCAACTGCAGCCAAGGCTATCAAAACCGAGGGTAGTTTCATCATGACCGACGGCGAACTTGTCGCCAACACGTCGGCCCCCGGCGAGTGGGACTCGTCAAAGCAGAAGACCAAAGCGTCGGCCTGCATTACTGCCGACGCCAATATTACCATCGGCGGCGGTTCGCTCAATCTGACCGCAAGCGGTGGCGGTGGCAAAGGTATCTCGGCCAACGGCAACATGACTATCAACGACGGTAATCTGACAATCGTGACCTCGGGCGGAGTGCTTGCATACGTCAACGGCCAACTCAACCAAAGTTATACCGGTAACACCGACCGCCTCGACAGCGACGCCAAGTCATCGCCCAAGGGCGCCAAAGTCGACGGCGTTGTCACCATCAACGGCGGCAACATCGACATTACCACCTCGGGTAACGGCGGTGAAGGCATCGAGAGTAAAGAAACATTGACCATAACCGGCGGCAACATCAGGGTGCGCGCCAAAGACGACGCCATCAACTCGTCGAGCCACATGTATATTAAAGGCGGCGTCATCGACGTCATCTCGACCGGCAACGACGGCCTCGACTCCAATGGAAACATCTATATCGAGGATGGCATTGTTATGGCATTTGGTGCGGCACGTCCTGAGTGTGGTCTCGATGCCAACGAGGAAGAAGGCTATACCGTCTATTTTACCGGCGGTTATATTCTCGCCGCAGGTGGCGGTAACTCAGTGCCTACCAAGAGCGGTTCAACCCAGCCTTTCGTGACGACCGGCCTGACCGTCGACGCCAATACCCAGGTATCAATCAAGACTTCAAGCAATACTCTCTATACATTTACCACTCCCGAGGACCTGACCTCGGTCAACCTCGGCGGAAGCACGGGGAATCGTCCCGGTGGCCCCGGCGGCATGGGAAGCGGCAGTTCGTCACTGCTCATCAGCGTTCCCGGTATGACCTTGGGCACCACCTACACCATCACTTCGGGCAATTCATCCTCGACAGCCACAGCTTCGCTGACAGGCACGAGCAGCGGCCCCGGAGGAAGACCTTGACACTACTTTTTTATTTATTATAATTCGTTGATTGCGTTATGGCAACTTTCCCTGTGCAGGGCGAGTTGCCATCATATTTTTTACACGTGGCGCCCCCTATTTTCGCCCTTTGGGATCATACCCGCCAAGGCAGGCAAAAATCAATGGCTCGCTTTTGGTTTATCCGGCGGTGATGACGTCGGTTTTGCCGGCGATATAGTTCTCAAGGGCACGGCGGACTTTGGCGAGGCGTGGTGAGCACAAGCAATTGTCGAGAAATTCTTGTGCAATCTCAATTGGCGGCGCGAGAAATAGCATTTCTTCGCGAAATCTGATGAGTGTCTTGCCTACTTCAGATAGTTGATATTTCGTCGCCTCCTTTTTTAGCAGTTCCAATGCCCTTTCGCCGAATTTGATAACCGGTTCTTTCATTTGGCATTCTAAAATGTGATAAAGGTCGTCGGTGACAATGAAGCCAAGCGCTCGATTAGGGTTGTTGTTCTCCCTTATTGCCCTGGTCAGGAATTTGTTCCACTGAAAATAGATGTCACGCAATTGGTCAGGAACACCTTTTTCGCTGAACGAGCGACCTTCTAATTTGAGCGTCAGGTTGCACATCCCGACGGTGGGGGGATACTCGTCGACAAATTGGACGAGAGCGTCGGGGACAACGGGTGGCGTGACGCGAATCTCTATCTCGCGTCGCGCGGGCGGCAGCACTGCGTCGCCGTCCCGGTCGAGGCGCGGCCAGTTGCTGTTAGCGTTGCTGAGGCCAACGCGAGTATAGCCTTTCATATCTCCTACCGAGAGATATTCACGCGGAATCATAATCATGGCGCGCAACGACGCTAATAGTGACATAATCTCGATATATGCGGCCGAGTCGGCCGTCAGATTGTCGGCCGAATAGTGTTTCAACTGTCGCTTTGACGGCGCTTTTTTCGTGTTGTAGAGCGACCTGACCGGTGCTACCTCAAAATACTGACGGATTGTGTCAAAACGAGTGTCGTCTTCAAACCTGCGGCAATCTTTTTCATCGACAACGACTCTGAAAACCAGATTCTTAAAATTTTTTGAAGCATGGGGAACGATACTGAAGTCCAAGCCGATACCCGAGATGCGGTAGACTTGGTTGATGCCCGTTGCATATTTCACCCCCTCGGCGAGCGGTATCGATACGTTTGCTTGCAGGCTGTCGAGATTTTCGCCGTTCATCGGCAGCAATAGGCCGCGCTCAACGGCGACTTCGCCGTTGTCATCGGGAGCAAGCGAGAAGGTGATGAAACGGGGCTTAATCTTGGAGATGATAGGATTGGCGAAGGCGCCGAGAATGTTGCCGGTGATGATTTTGCGCTCAAGAATGCGGTTGTTGTATCGGGCAATTTCCTCGTCCCACGTTCTGGCGCTGAATGTCCATGTTGCCGAGCGCAGGATGTCACAAAGACGGTCATAACTGTTTTGCGCACCTTTATCTACAAGGTTGAGCACCAACTCTTTGTGAAGAGCCGACAACGCGAACACAAACTGCACCTTGCTCGGTAAAAACCGCTGCTTGGGGTTCTTGCCAAAGCGCACCTCCTTGAGAACGGCGATAACGCGGTTCACTTTTTCCTCGGCCGGAAGCAAACTGAGAATGTTATAGTAGCCTCGCCCGATGACGGCTTTTGAAATGACATATTCAAGGTGACTGCGCTGTTTCCACTTGGCATCAATCTCTTTTTCCTTGCGGCGCTCAAGTTCCTTCTTATCGACTAACAAAACGTTCAATTTAGAGGTTATTCGGTCGAAATTTGGCAGCCCTTTGACAATAGAGCGAATTTTCTTGAAGATTGTCGTCAGAAACAACAAGTTGTTGTTACACACAGCGACAGCCATCGTTGCTTTGTCGACCGACATGCCAAGCTTGACCAAAGCCGCGACGGTAGCCTCGTTGAGTTTCTCTTGACGTTCCATGAAATGGTCGATTATCTTCTGTCGCTCGGCACTGTAATACTCGTCAATCTCTTTTTTAAGTTTTTGAGACCTGAAGAGTTCTTTACCATACTCTTTCTGTCCGTTCTCTACCTGTTTCTTGAGCGTTTTGGAGTCGTAGGGGTAGGTTCGGTGGCGGCAACGGAAAGTGGTCAACATCGAGGCGCCACCAAGCACTGTCTTGTCAACGGCCGCCGTGAACAATTCCTCTTTGACAAACTGTGCCTCAAAGTCGCGGTATTCACGCTCGAGGTCCCACTGGTTAATGCGCCTTAGTTCTTGTTCCAGATTTTGGTAAGCACCAAAGATGTCGTCGATTATATCCTGCTGGGCCGACACGCTGAGCATCGCCACGCGGGCAAGCAGTTGACTCGCCGTGGCCGTCTTGCCGAGCCCGAGCGTCAACGCAAGGTCGGGGTTGGCCGTCAAGTATTCTTGGGTGACGGTGTTGCCATATTTGTTGGTAATGTCGATGAAATCGGCTTGGCGGCGGTCCTGGTCTTGGTTGGCCGTAGTGTTGGCGCTCAGAGAGCGGAGTTTGGCGCGAAGCATCATGTTGAGGCGCTTCTCTGATGGGATTGCCGTGATGATGTACTCGTAAAGCGGTGGTAATGAAGCGATTTGACCCGTGCGGTTGATGCGGCCGCGCTTCTGAAGGTCGATGTTGACGTCGAGGTCGTTTTGCACAATCAGCATCTTGCGCTGGCGAACGGCCGACTCGTCGACTTCGGCCGTTGCTACGGCGTGGGCACTCGCGCCAATGGCGCCACACGCGTTGATGAGGATGACGTCGAGTTTGTTGTTCTGGAAGTCGTTGTAGATGTGGTTGGAGTGGCGTTTCTTTCGCGGGACGACGGTTGCGTTGACAAAGTCGTCGTCACCTTCGGGCGACAGATACTCGAGGCGCCGGGCACGACCGGTGCACTCCTCAAAGCGGATGGGGCGCTCGTTGCCTTCTCGGTCGACAAATGTCTCTCGGGTGATAAGCTGCCTGATGACGTCGATAGGCGACAGTGGTAGGTGGAACACTGTTTCCAAGATGTCGCCGCGGATTTGCTCGCCATAGGCCTTGACCTCGTCAAGTTTGACCAACAGATTTTCCAAGTCGGGAATATCGTCATAATCGCCCGAAAAAAGCATGTCTATCAGTTCCAACGCCGGCGCTAACGTCTTGTCAAGTAGACGCAAAAGTATTGTCGAAAAATCGCCCACGGGGTTTCTGCCGTCGGCCAAGTCGATATTGTCACGAAGCACACACTCCAGGGTGTCGCTCATGCCAATGACCACGCTTCGCCCCGCCTGCACCTCGCGGACGGCCGCCTCGGCCACGTCACCGGCCTTGAGCGATAGCAGAAGTATCTTATTGACATAGAACAGTTGGGCACGCGTCGGGTAACTCTTGGGCGGCTTTATGTCAAGCAACTTGGCGATGGTGAAAGCCGACTTAATCATCTCTGAAAGATTGACCAACTCGCGGAATCGGTGCATCACCTTGTCAAACAATTCAGAGTGTATCGTGAAACGGTCGTCAAGGTAGGTGTAAACCGGTTCGGGAATGCCTTCGCCCGAGTGCTCGCGGCGCACCATCTGCCCCTCTCGCGCCAGCATCGACGCTACATACTCCTGCATCGGGACTCCGCCCCCGGCAAAAGCCGCCTGAAGCGTGTCGTTGGTGGCCAGCGAACTCAGAAGCGTTTGACGCATGAACGTAATCAGACACTCGGGGCGCTTGGCAAATGTTGCCGACAGGAATACACACTGTGTCGCCGGGCATGCCTCCAGTATCGAGTTGATACACTGAGTGATAATCGACGCTTTGCCATCGGTGACGCTACTGCTCTTATGTGCCTCGTCAAAGACAAAAAGCACCCGATGTTTCTCGCATAGCGACGTCAGAAACTCAAGACGAGTGCGGTCCTTGCGAGCGTCTTTCAACTGGGAATAAGTCAGCATGACATACTCAAACCTACCCTTGGGAATATCGCCGGCTCGATACATCAACTCGAGTTCCGCTTTCTTGGGTGACTTGTAGACCTCCTCATAGTGCTTGGTGTAAAGTCCGGCGATATCCTCCTCGTCTTCAACATCTTCACTCGGGCTCCATATCTCGTCGACCGACGGCGCCGGCTCCTCGTCGACCGGTTTGTCAAAATCTACTATCGACACCTTTTTGTTCAGTATCAACGGACGCGCCTCGTGGATGCCGAGCGCCTTGCAGTCGCGATACATGTCGCTAAACAGCGTGTAGCGGTCGGTCAGAAATATCGGCAGATAACCCGCCAGCATGCCATATCTTATCATGGCCGCCGCTTGGCGACCTTTGCCGATACCGGTCTGATCGCCAATGATTACCGACTGGCTGCGAGCCTCGATATTATAGATGGCAAGGGCAACGCCGTCGACCTGCTCGGCCGCCAGCGCCACCACCAGCTCGTCGGGCGAGAAATGCAATCGGCTCGCGACAAAGTCAACGACCTTGCCGCCGAGCGCCGAGTTCATTTGCTTATAGGCATGTTGAGTCTCTCGCTCAAGTTGGGTGGGTATCATTGACCCAAGCGACGGGATATCCTCGGCCGACAAACTCTTATATTCAACTGTCTCACTCATAAAACGCGGTTTGTCGCGCAAAATAGTAACAACATGTCTCAGATTTCAATACAAGAGCTGTTGAAATTCAATCTCGGGTCCCGAGACGAGGATATCAACCTCCATGTCGCCGGCAAGTTGAGGATTGGTGTATACAGTCCAAATAATATTAACATCATTGTCAATCTGCTCACAAAACTCCTGAAGATAAACGATTTCGGCCATCGTAAGTTGATTCTCGGCGACTGGAGAGATGACGACCATGAAACCGATATTCTTGATATTTTTGATGGCCTTGAACTCGGGCTCGATTTTATTAAGCGCCGCTTTCACCCTATCGGTCACGCCATTATCCATTGTCGATAATGTTTTGAATCTCTTTGAATTATGCAGCAACTGCCTCAGGTCATTCATATCAAAAGTAGCGAGGCCGCGGTTCAAAATGGGTAATATCAACGCTTTAACAGTCTCGGCCATTCGGTCGGCAGACACAATGGTCATCGAGTCATAACTGTCCTCACGAGTTTTGGTCGCCCCTGTCGAAACGATAAGTGTCAGCGCACCCGCCTGCTTATAAGCGTCGGCAAGCGCCGTCGCGTCGGTATCATCGCTGATGAGTAAAATAGCAAGATATGTGTCAGGCGACGGTAACTGACCATTAAACATACGTGCCGCGAGATCCTCATTTCCCAATTTGCAAATTTCGCTGATAGCCGGGGCTGTTTCCTGTCCAATTCCAATCACCTCAATTAACGGATTTCCAATTTCGAGTGTCATAATAATTCAAATTTATAGGTTAAATATTCTGTTTGATGTTTAGATGATAATCCGGCGATAGCGCAGACTCGAGTTAAAGATTAGAGTCAGAGGCCTAATCCACTGTGAGTGAAATGTTTAGG